>CAJBRY010000509.1 GCA_903958085.1 uncultured Geobacteraceae bacterium | reverse complement strand
TAATAGGCCTGCTGGTTGGTCTTGGCGTGAAGGCGATTGGCCCCATGATCACCTTCGCAAAAGTGCGAGAGACCAGAGACCTTCTCGATTCAAACGTGCAATCTATTTTCAGCTGGGCTTCATCGAAAAATACAATCCCCAACAAAGATGAATTTTCCACTGTTGGGAAATCCCCGACAGATGCCTGGGGGCAGAAGTTCGCCTTTATGTATTACAGCAGCCTTTCCAGAACCAATCCCACCAAAGATACAATCTGTGGTAGGGGATCTACAAATCTAAAACTGTACACCAATTATTCATCCAGTAATGTTGCTTTTGCCATCATCAGCCGTGCGGATAATACTGCATTCAGCAGCAAGCTTAATGGTATAACTATCACAGAATCCGGAACCGCCAGCGGATCAATCGACTCAAGCGGAACAAGTGTTGATATTATCAGGTGGGTGACATTGGATGAACTGCGCAGCAAAATCGGCTGTCAGGGAGCACCACTGAAAATATTAAACAATGAGCTACCTTATGGGAAAAATGGCGACAAATATTCTGCCAAAATACTTGCTGACGGCGGCAACGGATCAGGAAGTTATCAATGGCGCATAAACGGTGACGTGCCACCAACCGGAATAACCGGCACTGCACTGCCACTCATCAACAGCACAACCTGGACAACAGCTCCGTTTATGAATATTACAGGGCATCCACAACAGTCGGGCAGTTATCTCTTCTCGATAGACGTTCAAGACAATATCGGCAATACCAATTCCAAATCATTTGTGTTGACAGTAAATCCATGAATAAAAACATAATCACTCCAATAGCTTCCGAAATCAAATCACGGCTGCAGCAGCTTGGCTCACCGGAGGATGCACTCTTCCTTCAACGTTTTTTTAAAACCGCTCCCGGACAGTACGGCTACGGTGATATTTTCATCGGAGTACGTGTTCCTGATAACAGAAAACTTCTTAGCCAATATAGAAATTTGACTCTACCAGATATAATTCCGCTGCTTGTTTCGCCGATTCATGAAGAGCGATTATTTGCGCTTATTGCCATGGTATCCATATTTGAAAAAGGTGATGAATCTGCGCGAAAGGATGTTTATCTGCTTTATCTGAACCACACAGCCTACATCAACAATTGGGATCTGGTAGATATTTCAGCACCAAAAATCATTGGAGCTTTTCTATCTGACAAAAGCAGGGAACCACTATATCAGTTGGTTCACTCGAAGAGCCTCTGGGAACGCCGCATAGCAATACTTGCCACGTTCTATTTTATAAGGAATAATCAGTTTCACGACACGCTGGCACTGGCTGAAATTTTGTTGCTGGATAAAGAGGATTTGATGCACAAAGCAAGTGGGTGGATGCTTCGTGAGGTTGGCAAACGCAATCAGCAGCTGGAAGAGAATTTTCTAAAGCAGCACTGCAGGCAGATGCCGCGAACCATGCTGCGTTATGCCATAGAAAAATTTCCTGCTGAATTACGCCTGATGTATATGAGGTAGGCGAGGTAAAAATTTACAGCACAATACCATGAAGATCCCGCTTATGATACCTCCAGGCAAAGGCAGCCCCCCGAAAATACCAGTCGATCAGAAAAACTCCCCACACGGCATAAAGCGAAAGATGCAACCAGCTTGATGCCACCCATGAGATTGCCACCCGTATCCCCCACATGGCAAGCAGAGTCACAATAAAAACATAGAAAGTATCGCCAGTCCCTCGCAAACTACCGGCATAGACGAACGAAATCGCAAGCGGTACCTGGGCAAATGCAACCAACTTCAGAAACATGCTCCCTTTTTCGATAACATCAGGATCACTGCTGAAAAGGCCAATAAGCAGATGCGGAAAAAAGAAAAATATGAGCGCCATAACAGTCATCAGAACAACCGCCAATCGAAGAGCCTCATTGTGGCTGATTCTCGCACGGCGTATCTTTCGCCCTCCGAGAGATTGTCCCATCAGCGTTGCCGCCGCTATTCCCATCCCTGCCCCGGGCATGAATGAAAGCGACTCAATTGAAAGGCCGATCTGGTGCGCTGCATATGCCGTTGTACCGTAGGCAATGATAAAGCTGGAGTAAAAGAGTTGGCCACTTTGCTGAGCAACACGTTCCAGCGCCACCGGCCAGCCCACTTTCCATATTTTATCGAACAGTCCAAAATCCGGGCTGCTAAACACAATGTATTTTTTGCGCAAAGCCTGAATCAGCAGATAGGCAAAACCGACGAACTCGGAGCTGTTTATCGCGATTGCCGCACCCTTTACTCCAAGCGCTGGCATTCCGAGTTTACCGTATATCAGCGGCCAGGCAATCAAGACATGGAGTATGTTTACCAGTATTATTGCTTCCATTGGAGTGCGGGTGTCTCCGGTGCCATGCATGATTGCCGACAGCAGATTAAGGCCGGTAGTCCAGATCATCCAGAGGAAAACCAGGCGTATGTATTCAGCAGCCAATTCCTGAACATTAGCCTCTGCTCCCATAAGCCTGGCTATGTCGCCTCCCCAGTGAGACCCGGCCAGCGAGCAAATAACCGTCATAACAAGACCGACCAGGCAGGCAACATATCCTGTCCGAGCTGCATCCTCCTTTCGTCCAGCCCCCCACAGATGCGAGATTGCTACCGTTACGCCTGTGGAGAGCCCCCAGAAAAGAGTCATGGTAGTTACCATCAGCAACTGCCCTAGTCCCGTGGCCGCGATAGCTGAGGCGCCCAGTCCGCCTGTCAGAAATACGTCAACAATCGAAACCAGACGCTGAAAAAGCGAGGAAAGCAGAACGGGTAGCGAAAGATAGAGTACATTCCGCCGAATGGATACCGGTTTTCTCTGTTTATTTGCAGGGGTACACGACATGAAATCCTTTCTAAAAGGTGATGTAAGGAAGGTCAATCCATTTTCGGGCAAGAGAAAAGGCGAGACCTTGCGGGCTCGCCGTAATAACTGCAGATTTGTTTTGCCTACAAATAATCCAGAAGAGATAGTTGCGACAGCTTTGCTGTTGCTGAAAGGGAGGCCTCAAAGGCATTCTGCTCGTTATTTAACTGAACGCCAAGCTTAACCATATCCGGCGCCTGAATATTTCCAAGAATGTCATTCAGGGTGTCTTTGTTTATCTCATTCAGCTTGGACATTGTCTCTACTCTGACCATACGCGAGAGATTGGTGTTTACTGCACTGAATACCTGATCTGACGCTTTGCTAAGGGCTACCCCAGCGCTGGTTATGGCGTTAACGTCACTGAGTGTTGTATAGTCCCCAACTGCAACTATCAGCTCGTCAAAAGTTTTCAGTATATCCGTTGATCCGAAACTTGGCCCCGTTCCAACACCTTTAAGCAGCCTGTCTCCCGTAATGCTTATGTTCTGGTCTGCTCCCGGAGCAATTTCAATAACTCTTTCCGTTCCGTCACCTGCATAGAAATTGAGAGTCGAACCTGTAGCTGTTGCAGTTACAGCATTACTCAGTTCTATTGATGGAGGTGGCCCTGCCGTTATTGAACTAATAAACGTCCCACTAGGAATTCCTGTCCCGGATACCTGCATATCAACAGTAAGACCCGTCAAACTGATATTGCTGACGGTTGTGGTACCAGTCGTAATATCGCCAGTTTTCTGTTGAAATGGCTGCACAGTGTTATTGGCACCTCCGAAGATATACTGATCTCCGTACTGTGTGTTGGCCATGTCAATAATCTGTTTTTTTAATTCGATCAGTTGATTATGAACACTCTGGCGCTGATTAGAGTCATTGCTCCCGGTAGTAATAGTGTTCATAAGTGACTTGGTCTGAGTCATGATATCGTTAATACCTGATAATGCTGCGTCACTGAACTTCATCCATGATTGAGCCTTGACAATATTGGTGTTGTACTGCTCAAGATTTTTTAGTTTATCACCTATGTCAAGCAGCAGATTGGTTGCAATAGGGTCATCACTGGGGCGATTAATGTTCTGACTCGTGGTTATTTTTTCCTGCAGTTTGTCGAGTCGTGTTCTCGCCTGCTGGATGTTATAAACGGAGTTGTCTGCCGACATGTTTGCAGTTACTCGCATATTGATCTCCTAGCGGATTATTCCCATGACGGTGTCCATCATCTCTGTGGCGGTACTGATAAGCTTTGCCGAAGCCTGATAAGAGCGCTGATACTTGATCAGATTTGTAAGTTCCTCATCAAGTGAAACGCCTGAATTGGACTCACGCAAAGCGGTCAACTGTTTACTGAACGCATCGTCCTGCGATACTATTGTTTTACTTGAGGCAACATCGAGGCCTATTCCGCTCACCAGGCTGTCCAGATATCCGTTAAAAGTCAGGGTGCCATCGGACATAAACTTCTGGCTCTGTAAACCGCTCATCAAACGCGCATTGCCGTTATCACCCTTTAGAACGCTGCTTGACGAGGCAGCAATCTGTGAAGTGCCGGTAATTAGAGAGCTGATTTCAAAAGTTGCTGCACCCGTTGCAGATGAGTCAAACAGCTCAATACCGGCAGCGCCGTTCAGATCAAAACCGGCCGTGTGCTGTGCATTTACCTGCGTGGTAATCGCTGTTGCCAGGGCGTCTACCTGGGCTTTATAACCAGGAATAATGGTATCTCTAAGAGCCATCGTTGCACCAAGCTCTCCTGTAGTAGGCAAAACTGTTGTAAGGCTGCCGCCAAGTGTCCCCGGGGTCAACTGAACAACAAAATGATCCGGATAGCTCTTGTCCAGTGAAAAAACGCCCGCAGTACCAGATGTGACAAGGGCCAGTCCACCGTCAGCAAAGGCAATATCAGTCGTGCCGTCACTGTTCTCCGTTGTTGTTATTCCGACCATTTGGGACAGATCACGCACCAGTTGATCACGACGATCTCTGATCTCATTGGCATTGCCGTTTACCAGTTCCGTTGTTTTTATCTGGGCATTAAGTTGGGCGATGTTTGATAGTGTGGAGTTGATGGTATCAACCAGAGGGACCAGTGATGCGTTCTGAATTGAAACCGTATCACTAAGTGTACTGCTTACGGCATGAAAATTATCTACCAGTACTTGCGAATTGGTAAGTATAGCCTGACGTTCTGTGGTCCCGCTCGGATTAAGCGTCAAATCCTGCCACGACGCAAAAAATTTCGAAATAGCTGAACCAAGCCCATCGTTAATTACTTCGTTAAATATAGGTTCTATCTGCTGTAGAACATTAGACTTGGTTGTGTCATATCCTTGAGTTGACGAAGCGCCTATCATCTGCTGCTGAAGCAGTGAGTCATAATAACGTTCCACTGTTGAAATTTTTACCCCTGTTCCGAGCGGGAAACCATTTGCAAGTGTTGGCGGTGCAGTTTCCAGGAGAACCCGTTGGCGCGAATATCCGGGGGTATTTACATTAGCAATATTCTCGCTGGTTACCTCTGACGCTACGCGAAAAATGTTGAGTCCGTTTTTGCCGATCTCCATGGCCGCAGAAAGCCCCATGTCATGCCTCCCTGTTGATCATTACCGCACCTGCTGATCTTTGCTGATATCCACCTGATGCTCCATAGACGTTTGACTGATTGATCAATCGCGTAATCAAGGCAAGCGAGGTAGTAACATTTGATGCAAACCTTTCGGCGATTTCACGGTTCAAAGCCGCCACCTGTTGAAGACGCTCTGTCGTTCTTCGTATATTTTGCTGTTTGGACAACAATTCTGTATTCCCTTTTTTTGCTACAAACTCTGAAAGCGCAGCAAGCGAGGTAGATTCAGGTAGCCCTTCCCGCAGAGCCAGTCTGGAAATTGCACTCAGCAAAGAAGAAGAATGAACATTAATTCTGGCGATAAGCTCTTCCTTCTGTTCGTTTGAAAGGGCCATGGCAGTCAGGTCTATTTTCGCCATTTCTGCCGTCTCCCGCTCAAAAACTTTCAAAAGCTCTTCCAGCAGGCCGGTTTCAACGGTTATCTCTTCGACCAGTTTTTTTATTTCCATTGTCACGACTCCGACAGCTACTCTTTATGATCAATTTTAGGTGGCAGTTTCCGGCTCTCCTGGCGGATGATGTCTTTTTCAATTATCTTCGCAATACCCAAGCCGCCGCCACGTTTTACCGAGGCATCTGCGTATGCCTGATCCAGCATGGATCTATAAACCTCTTCACCATGACCGCCACCGGTTAAAGTATCTTTCGCAACTGTCGAACGCATAGACTTCATCATCATGCCAACAAATAATGCTTCAAAATCCTGAGAGACTTTTTTTGCCTGCTGACGCTGTTTATCAGTCAAACCTGCACCGACAGCTGCTGTTTTTTGCTGCAGCAACCGCGCTTTGTCTGCTGAAATATCAGACGTAGTCGGCATAGTAGTCGCAAGTTTCATATCCATGCTGTTCCCTTATCGTCCCGGTAACTCTAAAGCTTTATTCTAAATAATTGACAATTCCGCCTGCAAAGCCCCCGCCGCCTTCACCGCCTGCAAAATGCTGATTAGATCACGCGGGGTAACTCCCATCAGATTGAGTGCTCTGACAACATCTCCGATGCTTGCCCCTTCCTGCATTACCATAAGCCGCCTGTTCTCCTCTTCAGCTTTTAGGTCTGTGCGGGGTACAACTTTTGTTTCACCTGTTTTGCTGAGCGGAGCCGGCTGTGATACAAGCGGGGTTTCCTTTATAACCAGAGTGAGACTGCCATGAGTTACCGCTACTGTCGACATTCTGACATTCTCTCCCATGACGATTGTCCCGGTACGCTCATTAAGGACGACTTTAGCCTGTACATCAGGCTTTACTTCGAGCCTTTCCAACGCTGCTACGAATTCTACTGCACGGTTCAAATATGCTTCAGGAATAGCCAGGGTAACTGAACCGGGGTCGCTGCTGACGGCGACGGGAGCTTTGAACTTGTCATTAACAGCGGTGACTATACGAGAAGCGGTTGTAAAATCAGCAACATTCAAATTCAGATTCAGGACGGATTTCCCTGCCAGAGTATTGGGGAGCTCACGTTCAATTAACGCTCCGTTCGGTACTCGTCCAGCTGTCGGGTGATTTTTCTGGGCGGTGGCACCCTGTCCCCCAAAAGCAAATGAATTGGTCAGGACCGAGCCTTGAGCAACGGCATAGACCTGACTGTCAGCTCCTTTGAGTGGAACCATTATCAACATACCACCCGCAATACTTTTAGCGTCTCCAAGTGATGAAACCAGAACGTCCAGACGATTGCCCTGTTTTGCAAATGGCGGAAGAGTGGCTGTAACCATAACGGCAGCAACGTTTTTAATTTTAATGTCGTTAACATTAGTTGTTATTCCCATCCGTTCGAGCATATTTACTGTCGACTGGATCTGTACTTTGGTTTGATCACTGTCCCCCGTTCCATTCAGGCCGACCACCAGACCGTACCCAACCAACTGGTTGTCGCGTACCCCTTCAAAAGACGCCAGATCTTTTATTCTTATGGCTTCTGCGCTTGAAATCATAAAGAAAGTGAGGAGAATAAGCAGAGCGGTTGTGATTTTCATTTGAATTACCTTTAGATCATGCTCAAGCATTTAGAAAGCTAGAATGGCCAGACTTTGTCGATAACATTCATGAGCCAGCCTGGACTCTGTCGGTCAGATAGGATTCCCCGCCCAGAGTAGCTTATTCTGGCATCAGCTATGTAGATCGAATTCACGGTGTTATCTGCAGAAATGTCACGCGACCTTACGGTGCCTTCAAGTACAATTATCTGGTCTTCTTCGTTAACCTTGATATTTCGACGCCCTTCTATCAAGAGATTTCCATTGGGCAGAACATCCACAACCCTCGCTGTTATCGTAGCATTAAGATTTTCCTGACGCGAGGTTGTGCCAGAGCCCGAAAACTTGGAAGCGTTATTTGCCGCAATCAATTTGCTCATGTCGCCAAAATATTTTGCTGCCGGAGAAGCCGCATCCAGGCCCATTAGTTGAGGAATTCCGGCACTCATATCAGAACTGCGGGAGGTGCCGGTCTTGGCTTCTTTCGAGGCGCTTGCCGTTTCAGAAATTACGATGGTAACAATATCTCCTCTTCGACGCGCTTTCATATCGTCGGTTATTCCTGCAGAAGAAGAGGCCTGCCAGATCGAGCCGCTCGAATAATCGGCAACAGGCTTGGGATTTGGATTTTCAAAACCGGCTGTCTTGATCTCGGCTTTTTCGACCGCACACCCTGCAAGCACCAACAGAAACATCAAGATAAATATCTTATTCATAAATATTCCTTGGATATGCATCAGCTCAGAAAGCGACCTGTACGGTCGTGGCATTGATTATTCTGGCTGAGATTTCTTTGAGAGAGGTCAGATTCTGCACCCAGATGATATCCCCTTCCGCACCTGAACTGCGAGCCTTACCGGAAACAGAGATTTTCATTACCTCATTTTCAGCAAGAATCGTGACTAGCTGACCAGACTTGATCAGTGGAACTTTTTCAATTTGATCAGCACGAACCGGCTGATTAGCTTTAAGAGTTGTGCGTGCTTTTTTTCCGATTACTTCGTCAAGCTTTCGAACTGCTAAATGTGAATTCTGAGTTATCTCCCGTTTTTGTAGAACGAGATCCGCAGCAGATATTATGGCACCAATATCTATCTGACGAAGAGTTACAACTGCTTCTGCCAAAGCCTCCACGTCTATCCGTACAGGAATATTGCGAATAACCTTTTCTTTCTGCCTGGCTATTACCGCAATGCTGATGTTGCCCCACCCTTCCCACTGCTGCGGAGCTACAATTTCGTATTCAACAGCGCCTTCTGGAAACTTTAAAGCATCGGAGATAGTTATTCGGCGGATTTTTACATCCCATCCCATGCTAGATGTTTTGGCTTTTACGAATGCAGAAACTGCCTCACGAACCTCTTGGTCCCGATCAATTGCCGAGTAAGATTGAGCCGGTAAAAAAACCGTAATAGTCAGGAAGAAGATAATTGCTAGAAAAACTGAGCGATTCATAATAGGTTCAGATACCTGTTTCTAACGTTTGAGGTTATTGGCTGTCTGCAGCATTTCATCTGAAGCAGAAACTGCCTTGGAGTTAATTTCATAGGCACGCTGACCGACAATCATATTTACCATCTCTTCTGCAACATTCACGTTGCTCATTTCCAATAGTCCCTGTGCAATAGTACCGGTACCGTTCTGCCCGGGAGTGCTGGTAGTAGCGGTTCCTGATGCATCCGTAGGCAGATAAATATTCTTGCCCTGGCTGGAAAGTCCTGACGGGTTGGAAAACGAGGCCAACTGGATGTTTCCAACAGTTGTTGTGGCAGTTTGGCCGGCAACCTGTACTGAAACTGTCCCGTCACTACCGATATTTATTTTGGTTGCATTGTTGGGAATTGTAATTGATGGTGAAAGTGGATTCCCATCGGGAGTTACCACCTGTCCGGTGCTGTCACGCTTAAAAGCCCCTGCCTTGGAATAACCAACAGATCCGTCAGGAAGTGTAATAGGAAAAAAACCGTCTCCTTCGATGGCCAGGTCTAGTTCATTACCAGTCTGGGTAAAATCACCGGCAGTGAAAATTTTTGTAACGGCAGCCAGACGGCTTCCCAAACCTATCTGGATCCCGGTTGGCACCTGTGTAGCGTTTGTTGCAGGTGAACCCGTGGTTTTCAGGTTCTGATATATTAAATCCTGAAAATCTGCCCGACTCCGCTTGAAACCTGTTGTATTAACGTTAGCCAGATTGTTGGCAACCACATCAATACTCTTCTGCTGCCCCTGCATGCCGGATGCGGCCGTCCATAGTGAACGAATCATAGTAGAACTCCTTGTATGTTAGAGTGTGAAATCAATTTAGACTCTGCCCAGATCATTGACAGCTTTTATCGCCATGTCGTCAAAACCTTTTATAACTTTCGAACATGCTTCAAAATATCGGTTTGTTTCAATTAACTGAACCATTTCGGAAATGCTTTCAACATTGGAACCTTCAAGATACCCCTGAAGAATCTGACCTTTTCCCGCTTGAGAAGGTGTCTGCGGATCAGCAGGAACAAACAACGCATTACCAACTTTAGTCAAGGCGTAAGGTTTTTCAAAGTCGACGAGCGAGATGGAGCCTACTTGAGTGCCGTCAACGGCAACCACCCCCTTAGCATCAATTTCCACACGGCTCCCCTTGATGCTGATCGAAGCTCCGCCGGTTCCCTGTACGGGGTAACCGTCAACTGTTACCAGAGTTCCGTCAGCTGATGTGCGAAAGTTGCCTTGACGTGTATATGCGGTTCCTTCGGGAGTGGTAACGGCAAAAAAACCATCTCCATCAAGAGCCAGATCCAATGGATTGCCGCTTTGACTTGTCGGGCCGCTGGCATAATCTATAAAAATATTTTCCTTCTGCAGAATTGGATCTGCTGTCTTGTTTTGCGGAACAGCCGGCGGGTTTTCGTCGCCAGCCAACAAACCTTCGAATGACATCCGATCCTTTTTATAGCCAGGCGTATTAACATTTGCCAGATTATTGCTGATTACATCCATGCGACGCATGGCTGCCAAATTGCCGGATACAGCTGCATACATTCCACTATTCATCGTAAATCTCCCGTTCCTGATTCGCTAACTTCGATGCAACTTGAGTCTGGAGCGAAGCCTGACCATTGCCTGACTGATTATCTGCGAAATTCTTGATTCCGTCAGGCCAAGCAACTCGCCGATTTCCTTAAGGTTCAGATCCTCATTATAATAGAGGGTTACAGCCTGCCGCTCTTTTTCCGGCAATGTATCAATTGCCACACCGAGTGCATCGGCCAACTGCATCGCCATAACCTGCTGCTGCGGATTTTTTGCTTCTGCTTCACATAACACATCCGCCAGACAGAGTGGGCTTCCGTCTTCACTCTCCCAGCTGTCATCCAGGCTGATGAATGTAAAAACATGTACATCGTCAAGCATCCCAAAATAGTCGTCCAGGCTGATCTCTAATGAGACTGCCACCTCTTCGCTGGTGGGATGCCGACCAAGCATATTTTCGAGTTTATGAAGCTCCCGCTCAAGCTTCTTGTACTTCTCTCTCATAGAACGACTCAGCACGTCATATGATCGGAGTTCGTCAAGAATTGTTCCGCGAACATGCTGTTCCGCAAAGGTTTTAAAAAGCACTCCCCGTGAAGGATCAAAGCGGTCGGCTGCATTTATCAGGCCAATCATTGCCGAACTCAAAAGATCCTGCATATCCAGATGCGGTGGGAGTTTGGCGGCCATCCTCTTGACCAGATACTGAACTAGCGGAATATGTTCCAGGATCAGCTGTTCTCTGTCGTAAGCGCAAGAGTCAGCTATATCAAAGCGATCCTCATCAGTCATGAACTCAACTTCCTCCCGCATTTTCAAGCATTCTTCTGAAAAAGAACTGAATGTTGCCTTTAATCCTGCTCTGTCGCTTGTTTTCGATAACCCTCTTGGCTATTGTGTTAAAACATTGTGCTGACTCTGAATCGGGGAAAAGCTCTGTGACGGCTTTTTGACGTTTTACCGCCTCAACAACTTTTTCATCTTTTACAACGCATCCAAGGTAATCGAGGGATATGTCCAGAAATCGGCCGGCTACGTTTGCCAACTTTCGAAAAACCTCCAGCGCGTCTTCGCTGTCTTTTGCCATATTGACCAAAACCTTAAAATGATGTTCAGAATAGCGGGTCGCTAACAGTTTGATAAGTGCGTATGCGTCAGTAATCGAAGTTGGTTCAGGAGTGACTACAACAAAAATTTCCTGGGCGGCAACCGTAAAATAGGTAACATTTTCAGAAATGCCGGCTTCCGTGTCAACGATCAATATATCAAACTGTTCTTCAAGCATATCCAGTTCGTCCAGCAGTTTCAGCTTTTCGTGCTGGCCAAGGCTGGTTAATTCCTGAACACCGGAACCGGCCGGAATAATTTTGATACCTGCAGGCCCGTCAATCAGAATGTCGATAATGCTCTTTTCGCCGTTAAGCACATCATTGAGATTGTAAACCGGTGAAAGCCCGAGCAGGACATCAAGATTTCCGAGCCCGAGATCGGCATCGATCAGCAGAACTTTCTTCCCCTGAGCAGAAAGAGCTATAGCAAGGTTTGAAACCACATTACTCTTTCCAACGCCGCCCTTGCCGCTTGTAACCGAGATAACTCTTATTCCCTGTGGATCAGTCAATCCACTGGATGGAGAGGCATCAGCCTTCTGGGTTTTCTTTGCCGTGCGAGCCATCTGGCGGAGTGTATCAGCCTGATCTCCCGTTCCTGGAACCGTACTCATTCCGCCCCCTCATGAAAAATCATATCAGCAAGCTTGGCAGGCGTTGCTATTTCAATATCTTCAGGCACCCGCTGCCCTGTTGTAAAATAGGCAATTTGTAAATTGTCCTTCATCAACAGGTTGACCATGTTTCCAAAACTTTCGCACTCATCAATTTTAGTAAAAACCACTTTGCTTATCTGGAATATTCTGAACCGGTTTAAAATCTCCTCCAGTTCGCGATCTTTGGTAGTAGCAGAAAGACAGAGGTAAACTTCCATCGGAATCTTCTCCTCAAGGAAGTTCTTCATCTCATCCAATTTTTCCTTGTCTTTATGGCTTCGTCCCGCAGTATCAATAAATATGAGATCACAGGCAGAGTGTTTTTCAACCGCTTTTTCAAGTTCTTTTGGGGTCGAGGCGACCTCCAGCGGAATTCCCATTATGCGGGAATAGGTCTTTAGCTGCTCCACGGCTCCCACTCTGAAGATATCCATAGTGATCAACGCGACCTTGTTGCCTTTGTTCAGTGCATACATAGCGGCAAGCTTAGCTGTTGTAGTAGTCTTTCCTACGCCTGTCGGACCGACCAGAGCGATGATGCGAGGCGCATTTTTTTTCAGCTTAAGCGTACCGGCAAATTTTATTAGACGCCCAAGCGTTTCGCCAAGTCGCCCCTTTACCGTCTGGTTGCCACTCTCCAAAGGCAGCGTGTTAAGAGTATCTACAATTTTTCTGATCAATTCCGTGGAAACTCCACTGGCAGCAAGCTCCCTGGCGAGTGGAGAATCATCAGGAAGAAGATCTTCGCCAGACTGAACCTTGTTCGATGTACCTTCATCAGAGATAGTCGGCCATTGAACGCCTTTGGTCTCCTCGCCATGACTTTTTGCCAGTGTTGCAAGAAGCAGTTTTTTTATCTCTTCCAGATCGGAACGGGGAATATTCTTCAGGTTTATCCCACTTTCCGGTTGATCTGTAGATTCTGCCCCATCTGCAGCCTTTGCTTCGGCACGCATCTCTTCTTCACGCCGTGTAAGCGACTCCACTTTTTCACGCAAATCTTTCAGTTCTCTGGCCAAAGGAGCGAGCATCGAACTTTCCATCTCCTCTCGCGCTGTCCTCTCGCGGGGTGGCGGTTCGCGATAAACGGCGGGAGCAGCTGGCGGAGGAGGCTGTCTTCGTGCCGGGTCAATCGCAGCAGTAACGCGGTAAACCTGTTTGCTGAAAAAACCGAGGAAGCCACCGGTCTGCTCTTTTTTTGTCGAAAGAATCATTGCATCCGGTCCGAGTTCGGCCTTCACCATGCGTAACGCTTCCGGCATACTTGCCGCTTGAAAAGTTTTAACCAGCATTGAAACCTACCACCCCTATTGATTGAATTTTAACATTCTGAGGTATTTCGTTGTGTGACAGCACGGCCATGTGAGGCACAAAGCGCTCAATCAATTTTCTGACATGACGCCGGATTGACGGAGAAGCCAAAAGTACCGGCTGAGCTCCAGTAGTACCAAAACGCTCAGATACGCTTCGTACGGATGATATGATCTGCTGAGCAACGGCCGGCTCAATTGCAAGATAGCTACCCTGATCGGAAGGCTGTATCGCCTCGGCGATCAGGTCCTCTACTTCCCGGTCAATCGTTGCCAGAAAAAGGGTCTCATCTTCAACTTTGTACTGATCAACAATAAATCTTCCCAGCCCCTGCCGAACAAATTCAGTCAAAACATCAGGGTCTTTGGTAAGAGAAGCATAATCAGCCAGACTTTCCAGAATGGTGCGCATATCGCGTATTGACACGCCTTCTTTGAGCAGACTCTTTACAACTCTCAGCACAGTTCCAAGATTAAGCAGGCCCGGCACCAGTTCCTCAACAACTTTTGGAGCCGTAACGGCAACATTATCAAGCAGTTGCTGCATTTCCTGCCGCCCGACCAGTTCATGAGAGTAACGTTTGATAATTTCGCTGATATGTGTTGCCACAACAGTTGTGCTGTCTACAACTGTGTAGCCGTTTACCTGTGCCAGATCGCGTTCTTCGTTACGAATCCAGACAGCAGGAAGTCCAAATACCGGTTCTTTTGTCGTCGTACCGGACATTTTGGCTGTGACAGCACCTGAATCCATTGCCAGGTATTGGCCCGTCAGTTCGCTCCCGCCAACCTTTGCGCCACGGATAAGCAGATTGTATTCGTACGGCCTGAGCTGCAGGTTGTCGTGGATATGAATAGGAGGGACAACAAATCCCATCTTTTGTGCTGTCTGACGGCGGATCGAGCGGATACGTTCCAGCAGTTCTCCATTCTGTGAGGCATCAACCATGGGCACAAGGCCATAGCCGACCTCCAGTTCAAGAACATCGAGCGGTCGAATATTTGACGCCTGATCGATTGATTCCTCGCCGGCGGTTGCCTCGGAAAGCGCAGTTTCTTCAACAATCTCGGCTTTTTCCCGGGCCATTTTCCCGACTAGAAAGGTCACGCCAGACAACATCAAAAAAGCAAAATGCGGCAGCCCGGGAATAAGTGCAAACAAAAACATAACACCTGAGGATACATAAAAAGCTTTCGGGTAATTCAAAAACTGACCGGTCAGTTCCTGGCCAAAACTGTTTTCATCCGCAGATCGGGTGACCAGAATACCTGCTGCTGTTGAAATGATAAGCGCAGGGATCTGGGCGACCAATCCCTCACCAATGGTCAGCAGGGTATAATTGGAAAGTGCGGCCACGAGTGGCATTCCCTGCTGCCAGACGCCGATGATCAAGCCACCGAAGATATTTATAAGAACTATCATGATTCCAGCGACAGCATCACCGCGTACAAACTTGCTGGCACCGTCCATTGATCCGTAGAATTCAGCCTCACGCGAAAGCTTCAGTCGTCTGCTCTTCGCCTCTTTTTCGGTGACCATGCCAGCCGAAAGGTCCGCATCAATTGCCATCTGCTTGCCAGGCATTGCATCGAGGGTAAAGCGGGCGGCAACCTCTGCGATTCGCCCGGCGCCCTTGGTAATAACCACAAAGTTAATGACAACGAGAATCAGGAACAGTACCGCACCGACGATATAATTCCCGCCAACAACGAACTGGCCGAAAGCCTTGATTACCGCACCGGCTGATTCGGCTCCTTCGCTGCCATGCAGCAAAATAAGACGGGTTGAAGCAATATTCAGGGCCAGCCTGAAAAGAGTGGTAACAAGGAGCACCGAAGGAAAAACGGAAAAATCAAGCGGCTGCACTGTGTAGAGGCAAATCAGCAGAATTGACAACGCTATCGTAATGTTGGCTGCCAGAAAAATATCAAGCACAAAAGCCGGCAGCGGAATGATCATCAGCGAAAGAATGCCGATCAAGCCCAAAGCGACATAGATGTCTGAGTTTTTTCGAAAGCCGCCAATTTCTACTGCTTCTATACTGCCGTTTGCCATGAGATTTATCTCTGTGATTTACGTTGGTACGGGTGGTGTCGAGACGCAGATATATGCATTTTTCGTGCCGTCAGTGCCCATTTTGTCTGCATTCCCTGACATAAACAGCTGACAGGTATATTCAAAGTTATTGCAGCGATATTCGACCGGACACGTTCAACGATTATATGTGTCAAACCATTGAACGTGTCGGATTATTGACGTGCGAAAATATGGATGAAGGTGTGTAGCATCACAATTCTGCGTTCTAATATGGAGACTTTGCAAGAACTCTCCTCAATGCCTCCTGCATATTGTCATACCGGTACGGCTTACTGACCAGGCCGGCGATCTCTTTCTGCGGAATCCGCGAGGCGATAACAGTATCTCCGAAGCCGCTGGAGATGATTATCGGCAGCTCAGGTTTAAGTGCCTTCAGTTCCCTGAACAGCGCATAACCATCCATAACAGGCATGCCGATGTCAGTTATGACCAGAGAAATGCTTGCAGCATTCCTGCCGTATAGCTCCATAGCTTCCTGGCCATTCGATGCTTCAATAACGCTGAAACCCAAATTTTCAAGCATGGCCTTTGCTACCAGTTTTACCTGATCCTCATCCTCAACCAGCAGGACGGTACCGTTTCCACGCCACGGAGGTGACGGAATCTGTCCTCTTGATTCATCCCCAGTCGGCTCACTGGTGTCAATCGGCAGGTAGATTGTAAATTTCGAACCCTGGCCGGACTGGCTTATCAGCTGCAAAGCGCCCTTATGAGCTGTGATGATACCAAGCACTGCAGACATCCCCAGGCCGCGACCGGTGAATTTTGTTGTGTAGAACGGCTCGAAAATTCTCCGTATTGTTTCATCATCCATTCCGCAACCGGTATCCGAAATCTCCAGACATGCATACCAGCCGGAAGGGATAGTTTTGCCGAGATGATCAACTTCTGCATGACCGGCTTTGATGGCTCTCTTTGTCAGTGAGATGTGTATTACACCATTTGCATCACCAATGGCTTCAGAGGCGTTGATAATCAGATTCATTACAATCTGGCGGAGTTGACTGTCATCGGCTTTTATTTCGGGGAGATCCGGTGAAAGGTCATATGTAATGGCCACGTTCTGGTTGGTCGTTGCCTTAAGCATCTGCACCATTTCATCAACCAAATCGACAATATTTACTCTGGTCATGGTGAACATCGATTTCCCTGCGTATGCCAGCATTTGACGACACAATCCTGCGGCTCTTTCGGCGGCTTTTTCTATTGGCGAGATATGTTCAACGGCCAGATCTGGATTCATTTCTGCCAGTGAGCAGTGTCCAATTATAATTGCCAGGATATTGTTAAAATCATGGGCGATGCCACCGGCCAATACGCCAAGACTCTCTAATTTCTGCGCCTGCTCGAATTGTTGTTCAAGCAAGCGTCTGGCATCCTCGGCTCTCTTGCGCTCAGTGATGTCCAGAAGCGATCCAAAGAGTCGCGTGATCTTTCCATCATTTTCCCTGTCGGCAAAACCATTGGCCTGACAAATCCGCACATCACCGTTGGGGCAGATGGCGCGAAGTTCGACCTGATACGGTGTCCCCTCACTTTGGGCAATTTCGACGGCACGGATAAGTTCCTTCAGATCATCCGGATGATAAATTTCAGGGTGCTGCTTTAAAGAGGGCGCTCCATCGGCAGGGTTCCTCTGAACAATGCGGAACAACTCATCAGACCATGTCACGGTATCTGTTGCAATATTCCATTCCCAACTTCCAATATGCGATATTTTCTCTGTTCTCTCCAGCATAGTCTGACTCTGTTTCAGCTTTTTTTCCGCCAGTTTGCGCTTTGTTATATTTGAGTGCGACAGTAAAACCGAACCATTACTTCCAAGTAACGGCAGTACATTCAAAATAAACCAGCGCTGTTCGCTTCCGGACCCATGACACGGATATTCAAGACTGAAGCTGGATAATTCCCCGCTTTGAACTTTGCGTACACCATCAAATGCCTCTTGAGCCTGTTCGGTGTCTCCCCATTTACTATCATATTTAACAAAGTAATTAGAACCGACACCCCATTTGCTTGCATCGTCACCCAAGTTGTTTCTGGCAAAATCATTCCACGCATCATTGACACTCAGAATCACCCCATTGCAGTCTATGACGGCCATGTTTGAATCAAGTGAGTTGAATACACGCATATTGAAATCAGCTTGTCTGGCCAGCTCCTCTTCCAGTTTTTTTCGCTCAGAGATGTCCATGATGTTGCCATACACTTTGACCACCCTGCCATCAAGCCACAACGGCTGTGCTGTTGTACGAATCCAGAATTTACGGCCAGTGGCGCTGGTGAACCGGAACTCCTTATCATAGCTTTCACCATGGTCTATACAGCGCTTGAAAGCATCATAGATAATCCCACGGTCTACAGGATCATAGCAGTTCAGGCTTTTCTCTATATGCTCTTTGGAGCAAGGCGCGACAGAGGTTGGATCAATATCATGAATGCGATATGCTTCTTCCGTCCAGGTCATGGTTTGAAGTCCTGCATCCCACTCCCAACCGCCAACTTTTGCCAGATGCTGACTCGTTTTCAGGATCATCTCGGACTTTACAAGGGCATCTTCTGCCTGTTTTCGTTCGGTGATGTTTTCGACCTGCGAAATGAAGTGGAGGGGTAGGCCGTTACAATCTCTTACCAGCGAAACGGATAACAGAACCCAGATAATATGCCCCTGTTTATGAAAATACCTCTTCTCCATGGTGTAGGTTTCGATTTCGCCCGCAAGCATCTGATTTACATATTTCATGTCCGCTTCAAGATCATCTGGATGAGTGACATCCTGAAAAGTCCTGGTCAGCAGTTCATCTTCGCTATAGCCGAGCATCTCAGATATTCTGGAGTTTACCTTAAGCCACTTTCCATCTGGCGACACAAATGCCATGCCGATAGCTGAATACTCAAAAGCTCCTTTAAAGCGGGACTCACTTTCCAGAAGTGTTTCC
>CAJBRY010000508.1 GCA_903958085.1 uncultured Geobacteraceae bacterium | reverse complement strand
GCTTTTTGTGGACCACGAATTCCCGGACGATGAATTATAGCCTGTGACCAATCTTCATCGGTTTTAAGAAAATTGTCCGGATCGTCCATAGCCATACGTTCTACAGTCTCTTCGGAAAAGTTGCTGACTCGTTCCTTATCAGTCATTATTTCACCTCTGGAACGCATGTCTTTAATTTCATCAGAGGTTCGTTTAATTATTTTGGCCATAATACAGGCTCCTTTCCTTTCGACTGGCTTTTCGTAGTGAGATACATCGAACTACATCTCCACGTAGCGTGTAAGTGAGTGTAAGAGTTACCAGTTCGCCACCAACTTCGGCAATATCCAGCCATCGACGTTCATTTGGCCGGTGACTTTCAACTGATATCTTGCCTGATGACTCATAGACAAGCTGTCCGTCGGCGAGGTCATATCCGTGTTTTTCTAAGTTTTTCAGCCGCTTTTTTTCATCCCATTCGTAAATCATACTTATTGTATATACAATTTGATGTAGCACGTCAACTATCCGATCCGCGTTTTTAAGAAATTATTACAAAACCACTTGCTCCCAAATTGGTAACATGGTATTTTTCTGTCATGAGAATAATCGCCCTGAAAACTCTACGGGAATTCTGGGAAACCCACCCCAATGCGCGTCAACCATTGCAGGCTTGGTATGAGGATGTGCGATGCGCATTGTGGAATTCACCAGCCGATATCAAGGCGGTGTACCGCAACGCCAGTATCATTGCCAACAATCGGGTGATCTTCAATATTAAGGGGAACGATAACCGTCTCATTGTAGCGATCAATTATCGATTCGGTATCGCTTATGTCAGGTTTGTCGGCACTCATGGTGACTACGACCGGATTGATGCGACCACGGTATGAAGGAGGAAGGATATTATGGAAATCAGGCCAATAAAAAACGAAGACGACTATCGTGCAGTATTAACCGAGATTGAACGCCTGTTCGATGCTCTGCCTGACACTCCCGAGGGGGATCGCCTAGATGTGCTGGCTACGCTGGTTGAGGTATATGAACAAAAACGGTTTAGTATACCAGCACCCGATCCGGTGGAGGCAATCAAATACTGGATGGAGAGCCGTGGCATTACGCGCCGGGATCTGGAGCCTTTACTCGGAAGCCGCGCAAGGGTTTCGGAAATTTTCAATTATAAGCGTGGTCTTACGCTTGCCATGATCCGCAAACTGCATGACAGGTTTGGCATACCAGCCGAAGTGCTCATTCAGGAGTCGGCATTGCGTCATGCGTGAAAGCGGAAGCTAAAGGGACGTTGTTGATTATAAGACCGCCAGGCTTCCTCTAGTTCCTTTTTCCCAATCAAAAAGTAGGCTTACAACCAGGAAGAAGCACCCGCCCGAAAGGTCGTTCCCGGTTTTACATGTCTATTCTTCTGTATATCGTTTGCTGTTCAGTTTTATTGACACGTTATTACAATCAGACTACAATTCCGGCATCCGTACTTACTGAAATAATTTTTAAGTAGCGTATCCAATCTATGTCTGAACAGACCGGCAACAAGCAGGAACAGAACACACTGAAAAATATTAGTCGACTCGGTTCGAATCTTCTTGACTCCATGGTCAGGAAATTTTCCAAGCCGGAAACTGCTCGCCGTAACAGGTTTATCCTTCTTTTGACCACTGCACTTTTTCTGACAGTAACCATCCTTCCCAGTCAGCACACATCAAATTTTATAAATAAAGCTGGAAATATTGCCACATCAGACATTCGGGTAACGCAAGATCAGCTTGTTGAGGATAAGGCTTTAACTGAGCAGCGTCGCAAGGATGCCGCCAATAATGCTCCGGTTGTCTATAATTTTAGCGATCAGGTCTCCGGGGCTCTGAATGACAAGTTGCAGCAAACCCTTGCTGTTATACGCACCGGGCGTAATTTAAAACCTGAAAAAATTGCTTCTCAATGGCGAGTGCAGTTGTCACAGTTGCTTGATACAGATCTGAGTGATTCTGAGATTAACAGCCTTATCCGGATTAAGTCGGAGAAACTGTTTCTTACAAGTGCTGCTGAATATTTGAATGAACTGTATCAAAGAAAAATTGTTCTGGATGAAAAAGTTTTTCAGACCGATACCCGCCGTGGTCTTGAAATCTCTGATAATAACGGACACATAATTGGCAATGCCGATTTCTCTGCCGGTATCATGGATATTGGAGAGGCGCGACGTATCGTGACTACCTGGAACTTTAAGGGGCTGGCTGGTAATACTGACAGTGCGCTTATTTCGGCAATAATTTCCAGAATCCTTCTTCCAAATCTGTTTTACAATCGTGAGGCTTCAGAGGTTCGATCACGCAGCGCTATGGAAACGGTTCGTCCAGTGCTTTTCAAGTTGCAGAAGGGGGAGATTGTTGTTCGTGACGGTGAACGGATAACTACAGAGCAGGCTCACAAACTGGAGGCTATCTTTGGAAATCAGCAGAACAGCAGCCGTCTTTTTACTGCATTTGGTACCTGTGCACTGATTCTTGTACTGTTTTATTTTCCTTACCGGTTTGCCTGCAAAAATATTCGCAAATTTAATCCTACTAACAAAGATGTGCTGATAATTTCGCTGCTGATTGTTATCAGTTTTATATGTTATAAAACAGCTCTTCTGATCACTCACAATATCGGATTCGTTTTTCCTTCTGTGGATGTGACTGGCTACTTCTATCTCTTCCCATTTGCTGCAGGGGCGATGATTGTACGAATTTTCATTAATTCTGAAGTCGCACTGGTTTACTGCGCCATTCTTGCACCGCTGCTTGGAATTATGTTTGAAAATAATATGCTGGTGGTTATTTATTCAATGCTTGGAAGCATTGTCGGAGCTCATGGTGTTCGCCACTGCACCAGCAGGAGCACTGTTTACATTGCCGGTCTCAAGGTATCTGTTGTAAGCCTTGCAATGGCACTTTCATTTCAGACTTTCAACAGCACAATATTTACTACACAGACCCTGTACGTTTCATTCTTTGCTCTGTTAAGCGGTCTTATCAGTGCAGGTTTTGTATCAAGCTTTATTCCGCTTGTAGAAACCCTTTTCCAGTATACCACTGACATCAAACTGCTTGAACTTGCTAATCTTAATTCTCCTGTACTGCGCGAACTTATGGTGAAGGCGCCAGGCACCTACCACCATAGTGTTGTTGTAGGAAATCTGGTTGAGGCTGCTGCTGAATCTATTGGTGCCAATCCTCTTTTAGCCAGGGTTGCGGCTTACTATCATGATATTGGAAAAGCTACAAAACCGCTTTATTTTATTGAAAATCAGGCGGGTGAAGAAAACAGGCATGACAAACTCACGCCAAGTATGAGCGCTCTTGTTCTTATTTCGCATATAAAAGAAGGCGCCGAACTGGCACGCGAAAACCGTCTGGGACAGCCAATTATTGATATTATTCGACAGCATCATGGCACTGCGCTGATCAAGTTTTTTTATGAGCGTGCCAAGAGTCAGGCAGCGACAAATGGTCAGTCAGTAGAAGAAAAGGATTTTCGCTATCCAGGTCCTAAGCCACAGACCCGCGAGGCCGGTATCGTTATGCTTGCCGACTGTGTTGAGGCAGCTTCGCGTACTTTAGTCAATCCGACACCGGATCGAATTCAGGGGTTGGTTCAGAAACTTATCAATAATGTTTTCATAGATGGGCAGCTTGACGAATGCGAACTGACTCTTAAGAATCTGCACGAAATTGCAAAAAGTTTCACTGGTATTCTTAATGGAATATTCCACCACAGGATTGATTACCCTGAACCAGTTTCCAAGGGTGGCGATCGAGCAAAAAAGACCGAACCTCGTGATTCAGTAAAATATGAACATGGAGTCGAACCTCATGATAATACTGTTGAACAACCGTCAGAAACGCCACAGGTTCAAGTGTCTGCATCTAAAAAAGGTGGCGTTGAGAATCTTAAACGCCTTGGAATGTCCTGAAAATACGGAACTCTCAGTTTCTATTGTTGGTGATCGGACAATCCGGATTGTTAATCGCCAATATCTCGCTAAAGATCGCCCCACAAATGTAATTTCGTTTTCGCTTCAGGAAGGTGACTTTGGCGGGGTTAATCCATACGCACTCGGCGATGTAATTATTTCGGCCGATACTGCTGCAAAAGAGGCTGCCGAGGGGGGCATGGAGTTCTTTGAGCGTTTAGCATTTCTGCTGATGCATGGGATATTACACCTGGTTGGTTATGATCATGAGCGGAGTGGTGAGCTAGAAGCCCAAAAAATGCAGTTCAAGGAGCAACAGTTATTCAAAATCCTGAAGAAGGAAGGGTTGTTAAGCCCGACCGGTTTATAGAATCAGCTAACTGCGCAGTAGAAGGAATTCTTCATGCGGCTCGCAATGAAAAACACATGCGTGTTCATTTCATTGCGGCGATATTTGTGTTGCTGGCGGTTCTTTTCCTTAAGGTAAGTCCGCTGGAATTTGCATTGCTGGCGCTTTCGATACTGTCAGTACTTTGCGCAGAGATGTTGAACACTTCGATTGAGGCTGTTGTAGATCTTGTTTCCCCAGAATTCCATCCGTTGGCAAAAACAGCGAAGGATACAGCGGCAGGAGCCGTTTTGATAACTGCCTGCGGTGCTGCCATCATGGGGTACCTCATTCTTGCAAAATATGTAATGCCGCGCTACGGGGAGGTTCTCGCGATGTTTGGCAATGTTTCTGATATGGGCACGGTTGTTTCCGTTCTTATAGTTATAATTGTTGTTATTATAGTAAAAAGCGTAACCGGAACCGGTACTCCCCTTCATGGCGGAATCCCAAGCGGGCACGCTGCCGTTGCCTTCTCAATTGCTACTGCTGTAACCCTAAACACTCTCGATCCATTGATATCGCTTTTATCGATAGCTCTGGCAACAATGGTAAGTCACTCAAGACTGCTTATGAAAATTCATACAAAGCGTGAAATTGTTTTTGGCGCCTGTATTGGGTCAGGAATTACGTTGCTGGTACTACAGTTATTCAAAATGTACGGATGACAAATGCAGCTGATGCAGGAGCTTGTTAATGAGAACACGAATAAGTAATATACTTTCAGATGGAGTTGCAGACTCACTGCACTCAGTTTCAGGATGGGTGAGGTCCGTACGTTCCTCTAAAGATATATGTTTTATTGTTCTTAATGATGGTTCGACAGTTGATGGAATACAGATTGTAGCGGAGTCTGTCCTTTCAAATTACAGTGAGATATGTCGCATTAAAACCGGAATAGCGCTTACAATTAAGGGTATTCTTGTTAAATCGCCTGCAGTCGGTCAGCAATTCGAGTTGTTTGCTGAATCGCTTGAAGTCGTTGGAAACGCTGATGACAGCTATCCCCTCCAGAAAAAACGCCATTCATTAGAATATCTTCGTACTATTGCTCATTTACGGCCCCGTTCAAATACCTTTGGTGCAGTTTTTCGTCTGAGGTCAAGACTTGCCCAGGCAATCCATCATTTTTTTTCTGAACGTGGTTTTTTGTACGTTCACACCCCGATTATAACTTCAAGCGACTGCGAAGGGGCGGGTGAATTATTTAGAGTAACCACACTTGAGCCGGAGCAAAAGGATTTTTCAGCAGATTTCTTTGCTCAGAAAACTGCTCTTACTGTAAGCGGTCAGCTGGAAGGCGAACTGTTTGCGCTCGCTTTTGGTGATATCTACACCTTTGGCCCGACGTTTCGCGCTGAAAACTCCAACACTGCCAGACACGCATCTGAATTCTGGATGATAGAGCCGGAGATGGCATTTGCAACTCTTGCTGATGATGCTGATCTTGCCGAGGAATTTATCAGGTATCTCTGCCGTTTTGCACTAGATAACTGTCCAGACGATATGGCTTTCTTTGACAGGCATATTGAAAACGGCTTGATTGAGAGAATCAGAAGAGTTGCAGAAGCCGATTTTGTTCGTATGGAGTATTCGGAAGCTATTGACCGTCTGCAAGGTTCCGGAGCCAGATTTACTTATCCGGTTGAGTGGGGCCTGGACCTGCAGACTGAGCATGAACGGTACATTACCGAACAGATAGTTGGGGGGCCAACCTTCATATTGAACTATCCAAAAGATATCAAGGCATTTTATATGCGGCAAAATGAAGATGGAAAGACTGTCGCAGCTATGGATCTTCTGGTCCCCAAGGTTGGGGAAATTATTGGCGGAAGCCAGAGAGAAGAACGCCTTGATCGTCTTGAAATGCGAATGACCGAGATGGGAATTCTCAAAGAACCACTCTGGTGGTATCTTGACAGCCGTAGATGGGG
>CAJBRY010000507.1 GCA_903958085.1 uncultured Geobacteraceae bacterium | reverse complement strand
TTACAGTAATTGTATACCCTTTATGCTTGAAAAGGACCTGAACTATCGCACTTCCGGATGAGTCGGTTGTTGTAGTATATGTACTCCCTGGCGCAGTTCCGGATAAGCCGGTAATATTATCCAAGGTTCCGCCATTCTTCCTGATACCGGCGATCTCGCAATCTGCATTAGTATTGTCTATCTGGATTGTAACTGAAGCGCTGGCACCGGCGGTGTATGAAAGGGTATTCGGGTAAATAACTGAGGACCCTGTTGGAACTCCACCTAACACCAGTATTATAGAGGCAGTTGCAGAACAATGAGCCAGTGCCGTATCAACAGGTGTATCATCAGCTATAGACGCAGTATAGTTAGTTGCCGTAAATTCAACCCAAATATTCCATGCTCTGTCTTTGTCATTGCTGTAATCTATATCAAATGATTTTGCACTGCTTGGTGTAGCGACGGTTACAGTACTCCAATCTCCACTATCATTAACGTCTTTATCTGTTCGTATATATTTAATTAAACTGATTTTATAGCCGGAATTGGGTGTTACCGTAATTGTGTTGGAATCACTGGTATTAGTATATGCCGTGCCAAGGGTCATATTGCTCCCCTCAAGCTTTACAGTCCCACCGTCACCATCAGAACGCGCCGGATTCGTGAAATTTGTCTCATTTGTAGTGTCAGGGTTGTCTCCAAAGTAGGCTCTAAAGGTCCGGTTATGGGCATAAGCAGAAGAAGAAAAAACAACGACAGACAAAACCACAGCACATAATGTAAGTATCATCCTTTGTATTTTTTTAGTTTTCATCGTATAGCCTCCTCAAACCGTATTCATCCGCCGCCCTTTGGGTTCGGCTTGCTTTTTTATTGCTTTAGTCAACATCTACTAATTTATAGTTGCTAGCACAAATCAGACCAAATGCATAACTATTTAAATTCACACTATTTCAAGTATGACAATCAAATTTGGTATGCAATAATTGCACAGATTACACAGAATTTTCAGTCTATTTCAAAGGTTTTGCAGACATGCGTTTCAGAGTTTTCGATACAGGATCAACTCCAATACCAATGTTTTCAAGAGCAACAACCCCTAAAAGAGGCTCACAATCATCCGAACCAAAAATCACCTGAACAACCGTTTCAGATCCCATCAATGAAACCCGTGCAAAACCGTATGGATACTCAATTATCGTACCATCGGCCAGTTCATAAGAATCTTTACCTTCAACGGTAATCCCGGCCTTTATCAGTCCACATGAAGGCGCCATACAATCAATTGCACCAGTATCAACAAGAAATTCCGCCTCAAATGGTGTCTCTGTCTTGCCAAGATTGCTTAATTGTGTCGTTACATGCGTTAAGCCCATAAATGAAATCTCCATTCAGGTTTGATTGATCTTGAGAACAGAATCGGCCAAATCCATAACCACTCTGAAAGCAAACTTGATATGCAAAAATTGCGCAGCAAAATCAACAATACTGTCCATTTTTCAAGCCACTTCAAGCATCAGGTGCCAGAAGAAAAAAATATGGCTCTACCGCCCTAATAATTGCGGGTTAGAGATAATAACCACTCCTGCGATTATCAACACAACTACAACCGTTATAATTATGAGGTTTCTGGTTGAAAAAAACTTTGCCATCAACTGTTCCATGGGTGTCAGAATTTTTCCACGACAATAGAGGCATACTTTCAATTTTGCAGAAATTGACTTGCGACAGTACGGGCAATCTATCATCGTTTCCTTCACAACAGGCTTCTGCTCCTGTTTCTGCTTCCGCTCCGCCATCAATTCGGCTTTCTGGGCTTTATATTTTTCAAATTCTCGGGCGTAGTCTTTATAGATTAAAGAGCCGGTTATAGTTTTAAAGAGTTCCTCAAGCTGCTTCAAGTTTTCGCTGGCTGCAGATCTGGCAGCGACGTCTGGAGAGCGAATAATCTTGTTATATTCGTCTTTAAGCTTCTGGTAGGTTCTCTCCACTTTCTCCGGATTATCGCTGAATGAAAGCCCCATCGCCTTGTAGCATAGCTCAATATCTGACAGCTCTTTTTCTGAAGCATCGCTCATAATTTTTCCTTTCACGTTGACAAAACTTGTAGATTATAAAAAAGATATGGTCGGCACAGCAAAGAGTGTGCCACTGGCAACTATTTCCCTTCCAGCATCTTTTTCATCGTTTCGGCATCGCGCATTCCGACCTGAATTTTTCCGTCAGGCATTACCATTGTTGGTGTTCCGGTAATACCGTTGGCCTGTCCAAATTTAATAATCTCATCAATAGCTTTTTTACTGCTTTCTTTCTCCGGTTTAGGCACATCCTTGCCTTCAAATGCTTTATCAAGAACCTCGCTGCTCATTGTTTCAAGTACTGCTCTGGACTTGTCATAAGCGGCCGGGTGCATCGGCAACGGAAAGAGCATTACATGGATTGCAACGTCAGGAGCAATTTCAGCAAGTTTTTTCAGTTCGGCGTGCCCTTTCTTGCAATATGGACAATCAGGGTCGGTAAATACGTAGAGCTTCTTAGTTCCGTTCGGATTCCCCATAATAAAGGCGTTGTTCACCGGTATTGTTTTGACATCAACTGAAGTTACCTGCTTTTGCTGTGGCAGTTCGTTTTTATGGGCTATGACTTGCTCAAGCTTTTCAAGGTTCACGACAGCTCCCTGAATAAGATGCTTTTTGCCATAATCAACATAAAGGATACCCTTCTGCCCGTCCTTGTCGACTAAAAGTTCAAACAACCCTTTCGAAGCGGATTGCTTTACGGATGTTACAGTTACGCCGATTTTTTTAACCAGTTCACCGGCATCCTTAACAGTAAGAGAGTGACATGAGGCGCAATCTTTTCCATGCCCCTCTTTAGCAAATGCCTGTGTGGAAGAAATGAGAACTACAGTTGCTGCGAATGCAATACAAAGTTTTTTTAGCATGATAATTCCTTTCTGGGTTTGTGTGGTGTTCACTCTATGCCATATTCCTTGATTTTGTAAAGAAGTGAGCGATGACTGATTTCAAGTATTTTTGCCGCCTGAGTACGATTCCCGCCGGTTTTCAGTAGCGCCTTACTGATCAATTCACGCTCAATGCTGCTTTCCGCTTTCTTTATGGAAAGATCTTCATCGACTACTGATGGACTTTCATTGTTGTCATGCAGGCGGATAGCTGGAGGCAAACATCCCGACGTTACCCGCCCATTCTCTGATAATATACTTGCACGTTCTACGGCGTTTTCAAGTTCCCGTACATTGCCGGGCCATCGATAGGCCATAAGAGAGCGGATGGCATCCGGCTCAAAACGGAGATCAATATTGTCGTTCTGACTACAGTAGCGTTTAAGAAAATGTTCAGCAAGCAGCGGGATATCCTCAACCCGTTCACGTAAAGGTGGCAGCTGCAGACAAAATACGTTCAGCCTGAAGTAGAGATCCTCCCTAAAGCGCCCGGCAGTTACATCAGCGGATAAATCACGGGACGTTGCCGATACAACCCGGACATCAACTTTTTTTGCAGAAGCCCCCCCTACTCTTCTGATTTCACCCTCCTGCAAAACACGAAGAAGTTTTACCTGTAATGAAAGCGGCATCTCACCGATTTCATCCAGAAAGAGAGTGCCACCATCCGCCTGTTCAAACAGACCAGCCTTGTCGCTGCAGGCATTGGTATACGCTCCTTTTACATGACCAAACAACTCGCTTTCAAGCAGATTTTCCGGTATTGCACCACAGTTGACGGCTACAAAAGACTTCTTTGATCGCCTGCCATTCTGGTGCAGAGCTTTTGCTACCAATTCCTTGCCGGTCCCGGACTCACCAAGAACCAGGATTGTTGTCTTCAGATCAGTAACTTTTCTGATTTGTCCAAACAGTTCCTGCATCCGGTTATTGCGACTTAAAATCCCACTATAGGAAAACTGGCCTGTAACGACCTCACGCAACTGACTGTTTTCGTCCTTCAGTCGCTCACGCTCTTCAGCTTTTTTCAACACCATAATTATTTCATCTTTTTTGAACGGCTTAGATATGAAGTCGTATGCTCCCAGCTTCATGCACTCAACAGCAGTATCCACACTGCCGTAAGCCGACATCATTATTACAGGTGCGGATATATTTTCCTCCAACGCACGCACCATAAAAGCCTTTCCATCCATTTCCGGCATCCGGATATCACAGAGGATAAAGTCAAAAACATTTTCCTTAAGACAATTCAACCCTTCAGCACCATTGGCTGCCTGCTTTACATGGTATCCCTGTCTGGTCAGCATGAGAGATAACATGTGGCGCATATTTTCTTCGTCATCAACAACCAGAATGTGCTGAATCTCGGTCACTATATTACCCCTTCCTATACCAATGGCAACCAAACGGAGAAACAACTCCCTTTGCCTAATTTGCTGGACGCAGTAATTCTACCCCCAAAACCTTCGACAATCCGGGCCGATATGGCCAATCCAAGTCCGGTCCCCTTCCCAGGCGGTTTTGTAGTAAAAAACGGATCAAATATATGCTTCATTGCCTCTTCTGATATTCCGGTACCACTGTCAGCAACATCCAGTCTTATATAATTCCCCTCCCTTAAAGTTCTCACAGCAATTGCCCCGTCTTCCGGTGTTGCATCACGGCTGTTTAACAGCAGATTTATGATTACCTGTTGAAGCTGATGCTGATCACATCTGACATACGGAAGTTTTTGAGAGACTTCAGTTTTAAGTCTATGCTGCTTGAAAACACCCTGCTGAGTCATAAGTTCACAGGTAGCAAGCAGAACTTCACTTACATCGGCATTTTCGCTGCTCAATGAGCGAGGCCTTGAAAAGTCTAAAAGACCACGTACAATCCTGTCTATTCTGGTACAATCTTCCGATATTCTCCTGGCATAATCCTGCAGAACTGCATTATCCGGCTGTTCGGACGCAGTCAGTTCCGCATAACCCATGATTGAGGCAAGTGGAGTCCCTATCTCATGTGCCATCCCGGCTGCAAGCAGTCCGATGGACGCCATTTTTTCAGTGCGTACGGCTTCCTCTCTAGCCTGATTCAGGTCACTGTTTGCTTTTTCCAGTGCGGTCATCTGTTGCACAACCAGCTCATCCTTATTGCGGAGCGTGGAAGCCATTTCGTTGAATGCATTAGCCAACTGAGCCATTTCAGCACTGCCGGTGATATTTAAACGTTGTGCATATTGTCCGCCGGTAATTTTTTCTGTTGCTGTCAAAAGCCGGTTAATAGGCTTTACAATAATCCTCGAGAGTACAAACGAACCAAGTCCGAGGAGTAGTATAAAATCCAGAACAAAGTATGTGAACAGAGTTTCACGGGATCTGTTGAGCCTGGCTTTTTCCTGAGTCAAGGAAAGCAGTAAACCGGCTTTTCCTACAGCCTCACCACCTCGGATTACCGAGATAATATGAACGACTCCACTGCCGTCCGGCTTGACAAAGCTGCCCTCTGCCGTATTTGCAAGAGAAATAAATGGTGCATACAGATCACTCCCTTCTCTTCCGGAACTGAAGATGACCTTACCATTTTTGTCAAGCAGTGTAAGACGGCTGAAAGCTGATTCCTCGGACAATTTCTGTATATATTGCGATGCCTGGGAGTCAGGAGGGATGAATCCTTCTGGATAAGTCGGAATAGTATCCGGGAGCAGACTGACAAAAGCTTTGAGAAGAGTACGCGCATGTTCGCCCTTCTGGGCATAAAGATCGTTGGCTGCTGTTTTAAACGCAAGCAGGCTGAAGAGAGTCCAGGCCAGTACAAGCAGCAACCCCAGAAAAGCCAGTATTGAAACGGTCAGACGGGGGCGGTAACCGGCCACGGCTAACCCTGATGAAAACCGCTCAGCCCCATATACCAACTGATTAGCGGCCTGCCGTAAAATATGTATAGAATTGCTCCGAAAGCGAGATAAGGACCAAAGGGAATCGCCAATTTGGAATCTTTCTTTTGAAGAAGCATGATAGAAACACCGAC
>CAJBRY010000506.1 GCA_903958085.1 uncultured Geobacteraceae bacterium | reverse complement strand
TTGGGCTTTGGTCTTGATTCCTTCAAGGACGAATCACGTCGTCGTGAGCTTACCGAAGCGCGGGAAAAACTGAGGCAGACGGAAAATATTCTTGCCAAAATTCGCAGGTCAGGCAACTGACATGGGGTACAAAAATCTTCAGGAATGTGTGGTTGATCTGGAGCGGCATGGTAAATTATTGCGAATTGATTTGCCGCTTGATCCGTATCTGGAAATTGGGGCTCTTCAACGGAGAGTATATCAAGTTGGCGGTCCGGCACTTCTCTTCACTAAAGCCATAGACTGTAACTTTCCACTGCTTGGTAACCTGTTTGGCACTTTGGAGCGAACACGCTTTATCTTCCGCGATACCCTTGACGATATTCGCCGTTTGGTAGATATAAAAATCAACCCTTTTTCTCTCTTAAAAAATCCGCTGGATCTTTTGAAAGCTCCTTTTGCGGCTGTTCATCTTTTGCCCGTTAATTCCCAGGATTCAAAAGTTTTGCAATGCTCGACCACTTTGTCATCTCTGCCGCAGATTGTCTCATGGCCACGAGATGGAGGGGCTTTTCTGACTCTGCCACAGGTTTACAGCGAAAGCCCGGCTAAACCTGGTTTTGCAAAATCAAATCTAGGAATGTACCGGATTCAGATATCCGGTAACAGTTATCTGCCCGACAAACAGGTCGGTCTGCATTATCAGATACATCGAGGAATTGGTGTCCACCACGCAGAGGCAATTGCCAGAGGCGATCTCCTGAGGGTTAATGTTTTTCTTGGCGGCGCACCTGCGATGACGGTTGCTGCTGTTATGCCCCTGCCGGAGGGTATGCCTGAGATATCTTTTGCCGGTTTACTTGGTGGGCACCGCATTCCAATGACCAAGGTCCCAAGGCATCTTCCGGTTTATTCAGAAGCAGATTTCTGTATTAGCGGCGTTGTTCATACATCTAAAACCTTGCCGGAAGGGCCTTTTGGTGATCATTTAGGCTATTACAGTCTGACTCATGAATTTCCATATATTGAAGTTGATGCCGTTTACCATCGGCGTGATGCAATTTTCCCGTTTACTTCTGTCGGACGTCCGCCTCAGGAAGATACCAGCTTTGGCGCTTTTATTCACGAACTTACCGGCCCTCTGATTCCGACTGTAATTGCCGGGGTAAAGGAAGTTCATGCTGTTGATGCCGCAGGTGTTCATCCACTGCTGCTGGCGATTGCGAGCGAGCGTTATGTGCCGTATTCGACGGTTCGTCAACCTCAGGAACTGTTGACAGTTGCCAATGCGATCCTTGGTCAGGGTCAGCTGTCTCTTGCAAAATACCTGCTGATTGCGGCTTATGAGGATTCGCCCAATCTGCACACACACGACATCACTGCATTTCTTGGTCATGTTATGGAACGTGCTGATTGGCGCACCTGTCTCCATTTTCAGACTGCAACAACAATTGATACTCTTGACTATAGTGGTTCATCTCTTAACTGTGGTTCCAAAATTGTTATAGCAGTAGCTGGCCCTGTGCTAAGAAATCTTAAATCAGAGCTCCCTGCCGGATTAGAAATGCCAAAAGGATTTGGACCAGCCGCCATCTGCATGCCTGGTATTATTGCAATTCAAGGACCTCCATCTGTTCAGCTTCGTGGCGAGAGTGATTCTCTGCTTGATGAGTTCTGTTCATTTTTTGAAGAACGTGATTTTTTTGATGGTTTTTCACTGATAGTTATTTGTGACGACAGCATCTTTGTGTCATCTTCTTTAAACAATTTCCTTTGGGTGACTTTCACCAGGTCAAATCCAGCTACTGATATTTACGGAATACGTCCTGAAGTTCGAAACAAACACTGGGGGTGTGCCGGCCCTCTTGTTGTTGACGCGAGGATTAAACAATTTCACGCACCGCCATTACTGGACGATCCGACTGTTGAACGAAAAATTGACGAGCTTGCTGCCCCTGGTGCTCCCCTCCACGGAATTTTCTAATATGTCAACAGCTTCTATTGTTACGCGATCTCTCACCAAGTCATATTCATCATTAACTGCACTTGACTCGTTTAATCTTGAGGTAGATAGGGGTTCAATCTTTGGCATGCTCGGTCCTAATGGTGCCGGCAAGACGACTCTTATTCGTATTCTGACGACTCTTATGCGCCAGAGCTCAGGAGAAGCTTCAATTGAAGGTTTTGATACCTTGCTGTCCGGGCGTGAGATAAGAAGGGTTATCGGTGTTGTTTCCCAGGAGAACAGTCTGGACCGATATTTGACAGCGAGGGAAAATCTTGAACTTCATGCACGTCTGCATGGTATGGAAAGGCGTTTTTACAAAACCAGAATTGATGAACTGCTCGAATTAATGGGGTTAACGGGGCGTCAGCAGGATTTTCCAGATACTTTTTCTGGTGGTATGCAGCGCCGATTGGTAATTGCCAGAGCGTTGGTGCATAAGCCGCAGGTTCTATTCCTTGATGAGCCGACCACCGGACTCGACCCCCAGTCGCGTCGAACCGTCTGGGAATATGTTCGTTCGCTTGCCGGTAGCATGACAATATTTCTAACAACTCATTATTTAGAGGAGGCCGAGCATCTCTGCGATCGCATTGCCATTATGGATCATGGTAGATTGATAACAGTTGGAAGCATTCAGGAACTTAAGGATCGATTGAGTGGTGCGACTATCTATGAAATTGAGTTCTCCGGAGATGGAGCGACCCATTATGCCGCACTGCTTGGATCAATGTCATGTGTTATGAATATCAGTAGGATGGAAAATAAAGTTACAGTAACACTTGAATGTTGGGAGTGTCTTTCTGAAATTGTCACTGCCCTTAATGGAGCACCTGTTCGTCGCATTTTACTGAAGGAGAGGACGCTTGAAGATGTTTTCATTTCGCTGACAGGCAAGAAGGTGAGGGAATAATGCTGAAAGGTTCAATGGCAATATGGTTGCGAGATATGCTTATTCTTCGCCGCAGCATATTTTCGGAACTCTTTGCTGTTGTTGCATATCCTTTGACAATTTATATGGCATTCGGAATTGGTATGCAGGGGTATATCGGGCTTGTAGATGGGGCACCATACAGTCTCTTTATAGCTCCCGGGCTGATTACTATGACAGCTGTAAACGCCGCATACAATGAAAGCGTATGGAGTCTCTGGTTTCATCGTCGGGTTCAATTTACAATTGAATCATATCGCGTAACCCCGGTTTCTGTTTCCGAAATAGTCATTGCAAAAATATTTACCGGCTTTACTCATGGTATTATAAAAGGTTGTGCCGTTGGGTTGGTTATTTTTTCAATTACTCCGTTCCGCTTTCCAATTGAGAACCTTCTTCAATATTTTCTGTTTCTTATACCTGGTTCGGCTCTATTTTCTTGCGCAGGGATCATCAGTGGTACAATCATGGATAAACCGGAGACTATAGGCAAAGTTGAGGCAGTATTGGTTATGCCGCTTATTTTTATGTCAGGCCTTTTCTTTCCGCTTTCTTCCTATCCTCAACCCTTTATTTCATGGGTACGTTTATTGCCGACTACAGCTCTTTTCGAAGGTGCACGCAGTGCTCTCATTGCCGGTGAGATGTTATCTGTATCTGCTTTACAGGTAACATTATCGGCAATTATCACCTTTATTATGGCAGTATATATTTTCCGTTACAAGATGTCCGAATAGTGGCGCCTTGTATTGATTATTAATCTACAAAAATATTTGAGGAACACTTGATGCGTCTTCGTGGACAACTCATAAGTCTTACAGGTCTGACTTTTCTGTTTCTGCTTCTTGTTCTCTTCGTAGGACTCAATACACTGATGTTAAAAAGCTTTGAAAATATTGAGCGGCATGGGGTGTTTCTCGATTTGAACCGAGCATCCGACTCAATAACTATCAAACTCAAAGAGCTTGATAGAATAGCTTCTGATTGGGCTGCGTGGGATGATTCCTACCGATTCATAAAAGACCGTAATCAGGCATATATTGAATCAAACCTGCCGGACAAAGCCGTCGCTAATCTAGATGTTCATTTTATTCTGTTTATTGGTGCAGACGGCCAGTTATCTTATTCCAAGTCAGTTGATATTAATACTTTTCAAAATACAAAACTGCCTGATGGTCTTGTGGAGAATTTGCCATTATCTGCAGGATTGTTTCAATTTAAGTCTCTAACTGAGGGTAGGCAGGCTATAATAATGCTTGGTGGGAAGCCGCTTCTTCTGGCGGCGCGCCAGATCATCACAAGCAATTTTACTGGACCAAGTCGAGGCTTTATAGTTATTGGTAGATTTATTGATGATGTTCTTTTAAAAAAGTTTTCCGAATTGACCCATCTTTCTATTAATATC
>CAJBRY010000505.1 GCA_903958085.1 uncultured Geobacteraceae bacterium | reverse complement strand
CGACCATCTGAGTTAGTTGATCGGCACTTATTATGCCGGTTCCGATGGTTTTTGCCACTTTTGTAAATGCCATGGCACCTAGAAAATTAAGACTAGCCGCAAGAATGATAGCTGCCTTGACAGAAAGTGCCCTGGTGGAAACGCTTGTAGCTATCGCATTGGCAGTGTCATGGAAGCCGTTGATGTAGTCAAAGAGAAGCGCCGCCAGGATTACCAGGCAGAGCATCACAAAAGCCGGATCAAGCATTCTTTACCACCACACTTTCAAGAATGTTGGAAGCGTCTTCGCACCTGTCGGTGGCTTTTTCGAGCGTCTCAAAGATTTCCTTCCATTTGATCAACTGGATCGGATCTTTCTCTTCGTCAAAAAGTCTGCTGATAGCCTCGCGTGAAACCCGATCCGCTTCATTTTCCAGTGAATTGATCTCTACGCAGGCCTCAAAAATCTGCTCATTCGTCTTTTTACCAAGCATCGCAACCGCTTTATCTACCGCATGGCATGACTGCAGGATGATGAAACCAAGAGACTTGGCTTCCGGTGGGATTGCCTCGACATTGTACATGATTATACGCTGGGCAGAGGCGTCAATCAGATCGAGTATGTCATCCAGCTTGGAGGCAAGCGAATAGATATCCTCACGATCCAGTGGAGTAATAAAGGTTTTATTCAGCGTCTGAATGATCTCGTGGGTCAATGAATCTCCCTTATGTTCAATATCTTTGATGCGACGTTGACTTTCAATCGGGTTTTCAAAATTATCAAGCATATCTTTAAGCAGTCTTGCTCCTACAATAATATTTTCAGTCATCTCTTTGAAAAGTTTAAAGAATTTTTCTTCTTTTGGAATAAATCCGAACATGACTTTGCCTCCATAAATTTTCGTGCCGACTACATTTAAAACTGCCGATTAATAGCACACTTTTACTGCTCTTCACAGAGTAATTTTACCAGTTTTACAATCGACTTCGTTGCGCGGGTTGCCTTTGACGCCTTGTTGCAGTATTGTTCTTTTTCCCAAATGGAGGAGGCTATATGGATTTGTTACACGCAGCAATTCTGGGCGCTCTGCAAGGCTTTACCGAGGTGCTTCCTGTCAGCAGTTCTGCACACCTGATTCTGATCCCATGGTTGTTAAAATGGCCGGAATCAGGCCTGACCTTTGATGTTGCGCTGCATCTGGGGACGTTTATTGCACTGTCACTCTACTTCTGGAGGGATATTATTGAAATGACGGTTTCTTTTTTCGATGTGCTGGGAGCGCGGAGACTGAACACTCCAGCCCGAAGATTGCCATTTTTAATTATTGCCGCAACCGTGCCGGCAGCAGTAGCCGGTAAGTTTTTTGAACATCAGGTCGAAGTTGTTTTCCGATCAAACCCTCTGCTGATTGCCTCCGTACTTATTGCATTTGCTCTTCTTCTGGGTGCGGTTGATCTCTTTGGACGTAAGCGCCTTTTGCTGGACGAAATAAAACCGGCCAGTGCACTTTCCATCGGTTTGATGCAGTGCCTTGCTTTAATTCCCGGTGTCTCCCGCTCCGGCATAACTATCACCGCTGCTCTCATGCTCGGCTTTACCCGCGAAAGTGCTGCCCGTTTCTCGTTTCTCATGTCACTCCCTGTTGTGGCCGGAGCTGCCCTGCTTAAAACAGTTCATCTTTTTACATCTGGCATTCCCGCGGGAGAAGGCTTGCCGATGCTTGTAGGAATAATCTTCTCAGCCGTTACCGGCTACATCAGCGTAGCCTTTCTTCTTCGCTTTGTGCAGAAGCAGAGTCTCGCTCCATTTGTCTGGTACAGGGTTGTTGTTGGCGGCGCTATAATTATTGCTATTCTGTCTGGATTCGGAGTTTAGGGGGATTTATGCAGGGGGGGATTAAAGAGTGGCCGGAGGACGAGCGCCCACGTGAAAAAATGTTGAAACAGGGGGCTGCAACCCTTACGGATGCCGAACTCCTGGCGCTGATTATCAGGACTGGTGATCCGGGCTCAAAGCAGAGTGCTATCGACTTGGGGCGCGGCCTTATTAAGTATTTCAGCGGCAATCTCCGTGAGCTTGCGACCGCTGACCTGGCAGAGTTATGCGCAATCAAAGGGGTCGGACTGGCTAAGGCAACCAGCATAAAGGCCGCCTTCACGCTGTCGTCACGTTTTCAGGCACGCAAGCTGGAGAGGCTGGACCGTTTTACATCTCCACAGCAGGTTTTTGAGTATTTCCATCATGAGTTTCGTGACAGTCGTAAGGAATATTTTCTTGTTCTGCTTCTGGATGGCAAAAACCGCATTATCAGGCGGGTACAGATATCAGAAGGAAGTTTAAACCAGTCGATCGTACACCCGAGGGAGGTGTTCAGCCCTGCAGTCAAGGAGAGCGCAGCTGCATTAATATTGGTGCATAACCATCCCACAGGTGACCCTGCCCCCAGCAGCGAAGATATTGCCATCACCCGCCGCTTGAAAGAGGCAGGTGAGATAATGGGAATCAAGGTGCTGGATCACATCATTGTGGGTGATGGGGAGTATTTGAGCTTTGTGGAGCGTGGACTTCTGTAGCAGGTACGTCAGTTGATACTTCAATAGACCGGTTTCGGGCCTCTTTTTCCGCTTTGCGACGGCGCCGCCCACCAAGAAAAGTCTCTTCAATGATAATTGCAACAAAACAGAGAATGAATAGGGCAAAAATTACCCCCAATACTGTTCGCATAGCTGCTCCTGCACTGAACAGATACTCAAAAGACATTTGAGCTCCGCAGAGTTAATTGCATGCCATTGCCTCTTCCGCTGCACGTTCAGCCGCTGCTACACAGTCGTTTAGGCCTATGCCCCGATAGGAATTGCCGGTTAGAATAAGTCCCGGATGTGCTTTCAGCAACTCATCCAATTTCTGAAGTCGTTTACCATGCCCAACCGTATATTGGGGAATGGCCTGTGGATGCCTGAATATCCGGACAAATTCGGGTTCTGCGTCAATTCCCATTGTGAGTTTCAGATCCTGCATGACTCTGGAAGTGACTTCACCATCACTCAATTTGACGTACTCAGGAAAACAGGCTCCACCCATCATGCTGCGCAACAGGACTTTTCCTTCCGGTGCGCGATTCTCGAACATGCTGGAATCCCAAAGAGTACCGAGAGTATTGCGCCCCTCTTTTTTGGGGATAAGATAACCGAAACCATCAAGGGAATGCGTGATACGCTCGCGACTGTAGCCGAAACAGATTACTGTCATACTCGCGTATGGAATCTGCCGCAAAGTACCGGAAATTTCATCATCAACTCCTGCGAGCATTTCCGCCGCAGCAAAAGCGGGTGATGCGACAATGACCTGATCTGCCTCAAATATTCTCCCATCGCTGCACCTAACACTGTAAACGGAACTGTCGATTTTTTGCACGGAAGTAACTTCTGAACCTGGCTGAACGATCCCGCCGAGTGAGGTTGTCAGAGCATCAGAGAGGTACTGTATTCCCTCACGGAAAGAGGTTAATACGCCACCGGGACCGGCTGCGCTGGACACAACTTTTCCGGCGGCGATATCCTGCTTTTTCTTTTTGGCAAGCCTTATCATGGCTCTGATCAGCCCGCCGTATTCCCTTTCCAGTTCGGCAATCCTCGGAAAGCAGGAGATCAGCGACATTGTTTCAGGATCACCGGCAAAGATACCGGAAACCATCGGAGCAATAAGTTTATCAAGAGCTTCTCCACCAAGACGGCGACGGCCAAAATCTGCCAATGTTTCATCAACACCTGCAGGAGCGGAAGCGATAAACGGGGTCGGTTCAAGGGCAAGGCGCATCTTTCCAGGCCAGGAGATCAGACGGCTTTTCAGAAATGCCGGGGCCCCGTCAGGCAACTGGTGCAACTCTCCGCCGGAATAGATGAAACGTTTGCGGGCATTGTCGTTGCTGCGATGGAGATTGTTATCCACGCCTATTGCTCTGCATAGGTCAAGTGTCTGCGGTTTGCTGTCCAGAAAACCGTTAGGCCCCCATTCACAGGTATAGCCATCTGTCTTAATACTCTTTATCTTACCGCCAGACTGTACTTCCTTCTCCAACAGAACAATTTGCAGCTCTTTTTCGGCCGCCAGAGCTTTGGAGCGAAGCAGCCAGGCGGTTGCCAGGCCGGAAATGCCGCCACCAATAATGATAATTTTATTCTTATTCATGGAGTATACCTCAAAGGAAGCCATGTAATTTTTGGCGGATAGTACGTACGACTGGGGTTTCTGTCAAGACATACACATATAAATTACGGCAATTCCGGGCATGATGAATAATTCGCGCTTGCCTTCTGTAGTGTTTATGGCACAATCGGCCCTAATAAGCTCCTTTCAATCCAACTAACGGAGGAAATATCAGATGAAGAAGATCGGAGTAGTGCTATCAGGATGCGGCGTATACGATGGAAGTGAAATTCATGAGGCGACCCTTGCTCTGCTTGCAATAGACCGCCAGGGGTGTGATGCTGTCTGCATAGCCCCTGATGTTGATTTCACGGTCATCAATCACATGACAACCCTGGAAACCAGCGAACGCCGAAATGTACTAATTGAGTCTGCTCGTATAGCTCGAGGAAACATTCGTGACATTAAGACAGTGCGGGCGACTGAACTTGATGCCATAATTTTTCCTGGAGGCTTTGGTGCGGCAAAAAACCTTTGCGATTTTGCGATGAAAGGGGCTACAGCCTCAATTAATCCAGATGTTGCCAGACTATTGAAAGAGGTGGCAGTCGCAAAAAAACCGATAGGAGCGGTCTGCATAGCACCGGCAGTAATTGCTGCTGTTTTGGGGAAAGAATACTCAACAACGGTAACAATTGGCAACGATGCCGGCACGGCTGCCGAAATTGAGAAAACCGGAGCAAAGCACCAGGAATGCCGCTCAACTGAAGTTGTAATCGATACAAAAAACAAATTAGTAACCTCGCCCGCTTACATGCTGGCGACCCGAATTTCCGATGTTGCCGAAGGGATAGACAGATGCGTTAGGGAAGTTATAAAGCTGATCTAGTACAAAGTTTTTACTCTATTTACTTTAAGGGCGAGCGTGTGCTCGCCCTTATTTTTCAAGGAAACCGTAATTAAATGAAAATTATCCTGTTCGTTTTATTTACTGTAATTACCGCTTTTACCTACTTGCTGCGGCATATCAACCTGCAGCATCTCAAGCTGAATGGAAACAAGGTGCCGGAAGGTTTTGAAGGTGCGATAGACGAGGAAAAGCTCCGATCAAGCAGTGCCTACACTTTTGATACCAGTCGTCTCGGGCTTTGGGATTCATTATTCGACAATTCAGTACTGATAATATTTCTGTTCGGCGGGGTAATTACTGGATACGATAATTTTATAACCTCATTAAGCGCATCGCCAATAATATCTGCCATTCTATTCTTTTTATTGCTGACCTGGATATCTACCCTGCTCGGCATTCCCTTTGACCTGTATGGCACTTTCAGCATTGAAGCACGCTACGGTTTTAATACTACGACACCACGTATCTGGATTACAGATTTTTTCAAATCACAGGCTATCGGCACTATATTGCTGGCCTTCCTGATAACTGTAGTCTTCGGGTTGATTGCTTGGAGCCCCCAACAGTGGTGGCTTTGGGTATGGGGATTCATGGCCTTCTTCAGTCTGTTTATGATGTTCATATCACCATATTTGATTGAGCCGCTCTTCAACAAATATGAGCCGGTAACAGAGGAGGGGTTGGAGGATGACATCAGAGCGATGATGGAAAAAGCCGGACTTAAAGTCGGAAAAGTTCTTCAGATGGATGCATCGAAAAGGAGTAAACACTCAAATGCCTATTTTACCGGCATCGGCAAAGTTAAACGTATTGTGCTATACGACACCCTGATAAAACAAATGAGCCATGAGGAGATAGTTGCAGTGCTGGCGCACGAAATCGGGCACTGGAAAAAGGGGCATATCTGGAAGCGGCTTTTATGGGCGGAAATAATGGCACTTGCTGGATCATGGATCAGTTTCAAGCTGCTTTATTGGACAGAATTGCCAGGTTTACTGGGATTGCCGAGCGACATTTCATTGGCTGCAAAAATGGTAGTACTTGGCTTTATTGCCTCTTTGGCGCTGTTTCCAATGGGCCCATTTTCTGCCTGGCGTTCACGCTGTCATGAACGGGAAGCGGACTGCTTCGCCTCTGAACTTACAGGAAAGCCGGAGGATCTTGCTTCAGCTCTGGTCAAAATGTCAGCGGAAAATCTCTCTAACCTTTTTCCGCATCCACTGTATGCCGGATTCTATTACTCACATCCTCCAACCGTAGAGCGTGTGCAGTCACTGAGAAAACTGCAATATGTAGAAAGAGGCTAATGGGCTGACTCTCAAATGTTTCAATACTGTATCGATCCAAAGAAAAGATCACAGCAGTTGTACACAGTCTCGCTGGTTGCCCTTTTGTTTCTTACCGGACTGGTCTATAGCCGCGTTTTGTTTTGTGACTTTGTCAATTATGACGACACAAGATACATAACAGAAAACCCGGCTGTCAGAGATGGGATTACATTCGACTCCTTGAGGTGGTCCTTCACTACCTTCCATGCCAGCAACTGGCATCCGCTTACCTGGGTCTCACACCTGATAGATATCACTTTGTTTGGGCATAATCCATCGGGACATCACGGCATAAACCTCCTGTTCCATGTCTGTAATACTCTGCTGTTGGTATCCTTTTTTGTAAAGTCGACTGGCAAACACTGGGCATCACTGGCCGTAGGATCGCTATTTGCGCTACATCCATTGCATGTCGAATCGGTGGCATGGGTTGCAGAGCGTAAAGATGTATTGAGCACGTTTTTCGGGCTGATGGCGATGCTGTCTTACCTGCGATACGTAAAGCGACCTACCTTAGGCAGTTACATGTTACTTACCTGTCTGTTTATGATGAGTCTCATGTCCAAGCCTATGCTGGTAACATTTCCCTTTATCCTGCTGCTTTTAGACTATTGGCCGTTAGCTCGCCATAAAAGTAACCAAAAGGTTTATTGCTGGTCTAAGCTTGTCGCGGAAAAACTTCCTCTGCTCGTAATTTCCGCAATATCATGCGTAATTACCCTCCTGGCCCAGAAAAGCGGCGGAGCACTGCAGTTTGAGAACGACTCGTTCGCAATAAATCTCGCAAATGTACCGGTATCATATCTACGTTATCTCAATAAAATGATTTTACCTGTTGATTTAGCTGTTATCTACCCTTTTGTCAGAGGGCAGGCTTCTGCTACATGTGTAGCAACAGCGGTATTAATTCTGTTGTGTATTTCAGTAGCGGCAATAAGTCTTCGAAAAAAATACCCATTTTTTGTCACTGGTTGGCTCTGGTTTGTCTGCACTCTAGTCCCTGTCATCGGGCTCGTCCGTGTCGGCTCTCATGCTATAGCTGACCGATATACCTATGTACCATTAATAGGGATTTTTCTATTTATTGTCTGGGGCTGCGCTGAAATTGCCGAGAGTTTTTCTCTTAGAAGACAAATTGTTGCATTGCTCCTGCTGATAATAATGACATTAAGCGGCCTGACCTGGAAACAATTAGGCTACTGGCGGACAAGCGCTTCCCTGTTCGAACATGCAATTGCAGTAACAAACGGGAACTGGATTGCTCATTATAACCTGGGCGTCTATCTTTACAATCAGGGGAATTTTGCTGCAGCCATTACCCATTTTTTATCCGGAATTGAGTGCAACAAGGGTTATGCTCCGCTCTACAACAATCTTGGAACTGCATTTGGTGAGCTTGGCAACAATAATATGGCTATTGAAGCATACCTGGAAGCCATACGTCTAAATCCTTCACATGCCAGGGCACATTACAATCTGGCGTATACCTACTTCTTGCTGGGCTTTGATGATCTTGGATACAAGCAGGAACTTATTCTGAGTGGAATGGATAAGGGATACGCAGAGGAGTTACGAAATAAATTGCCATGGAAATTCTGATGGGGAAAATATCCGCTGTACTGATTGATAAGTCAGATTGTTATCAAACATCCGGACAAATATTCATGCACATAAATCATTCTTTTGTGTACATCACTGCAACTGCTCTGGCATTGCCGTCGCCTATTGCAACCCAACCATGCGGTTGGCTTGAGTCATAGTAAATGCTATCGCCAATTCTCATGCGAAACACTTCATCGTTGTAGTGAAAATCCAGTTCGCCGGCAATTATGTAGATAAATTCTTCATCACCTTCATGCTTGAAAAACAGCGAATCGTCCCATACTTTGTTTTCAAACTCTACTAGAAACGGTTCCATATGTTTATGCCTGAGACCCTGGGCAAGAGAATGGTATATGTATGGCCGGTCTGTTTCGTTAGTTGCCTGGCGCGAAACCTTGTCACTTTCACGGACATCCTCGCGCCTGGTCAATACATACTTTTGGCGGTTGCCGGCATCTGCAAAGAAGAAATGAATATCAACCTTGAGCCCTTTGGCAATCTTGAGCAAAGTGGCAAGAGGCGGGATAACCTGCTGGTTTTCAATCTGTGACAGCAAGGGTTTGGAAAGAGTGGTTAATTCCGACAGTTCCTGTAAAGTCAGTCGCTTTTGTTGTCTGAGAGTCCTTATTTTCTCGCCGATGCGGAATTCTTTTATCTGCGCTTTTATATCTGGCATCACGCTACCCCTCATTGCTTGGTTGAGTGCCTCATACTTTTACACAAACCAACCAACGTTTCAATAACATAATTATGCAGGATAGAACAGCATGCAGATTCGGACTGAATTTCTTGACACTCCTCGTGTTTTTTACTACTGTTTCTGGGGTTTACATAACATTTACTGATATCAAAGGTCTTGCTCAAAATGAAAGTATCCAAAAGCACTTCTCTTGTTTTTACATTAGCATCTCTGCTAGTTCTGACCCTCTATGGTTGTAACGGACAAAACGAGGCTCCACATTTTTTTGAATCAAACCGTAAAGGGAATGAAGCAGAGGCACCGGTAAAGGATGTTCCTTCCGACATACTGGCCACCCAAAAAGCATTCAGTAACGTATCAAAAAAAGTTACACCCTCAGTCGTCAATATTTCAACCGTTGGCAGACGAAAAATTATCCAGCCGTTTTTTGAAACCAACCCGTTTTTCGAGGATTTTTTCGGTGGGCCGCAAACCAGGCAGAACAAAAGTCTAGGCTCAGGATTTCTTATAAGCAAGGATGGCTATATTGTAACAAACGATCATGTTGTCAGAGATGCCGAAAGCATTCAGGTCAAGCTTTCAAACGACAAGACTTACGATGCAAAGGTGGTTGGTGGTGACCAGAAAACAGACATAGCTGTAATTAAGATAACAGCTGTTGATCTTCCTGTTGCGGTGCTGGGTGACTCCGACAAGCTTGATGTCGGACAGTGGGCGATTGCCATAGGCAATCCATTTGGTCTTGACCGAACGATGACCGTCGGCGTTATCTCAGCAACCGGGCGTTCAAATATGGGGATAGAAACGTACGAGAACTTTATCCAGACTGACGCATCAATAAACCCAGGGAACTCCGGTGGACCACTCCTGAATGTATATGGAGAGGTAATAGGTATCAACACAGCTATTGTAGCTGCCGGCCAGGGGATAGGATTTGCTATTCCGATCAATATGGCCAAACCTATTTTTTCGCAGTTGATTCAGAAGGGAAATGTCAGTCGTGGTTACATGGGTGTAACCATACAGCCGGTAACAGAGGAGTTGGCAAAGTCTTTCGGGCTTAAGCAGGCCAAAGGCGCTCTGGTTAACGATGTAATCAAAGATGGACCGGCTGATAAGGCCGGTATCAGGCAGGGAGACATAATCACTGCTTTGAACGGCAGCGAACTAAAAGATCCATCGCATCTTCAGAGACTTGTAGCTGAAGCCGGCATCGGAAATATTGTTAAAATTAATGTTTTCCGTGATGGTAAAGACATTGCGTTGAACATAACCCTTGCGAGTGCTGATACAGCTCCTAAACGTAATTACGGGAAGGGAATGCGAGGTGAAAAACATTTTGAAGCTGAATCCGACCTCCTTGGACTTGTTGTTGAAAATGCTGCGCAGGGAAATGGCGTGGCGGTGATTGATGTCGCCAGAGGTGGAGCCGCGGCGGAAGCGGGGATAAAGCGAGGAGATATAATTGTTTCAATAAACCGCAAAAAAACTTCAAATACAGCAGAATACAGTCGATCTCTTCAACAGGCAGAAAGTGCAGGAAGCTTGACAATTCTGGTGCGGCGCGGAGATGCAAGCATCTACTTTGCATTACGTATAAAATAATGCTATGGTGTCAAAACTTTACTATCATGAGGGACATAAACTATGAATCTAATTGATAATCCGGATCAGGCAAAGCGACTGGCAAGGGCAATTCTCTCTGATGTGGCAATGTACAACAAAGAAAAAGTTGAGAACGGAATAAAAAATGACAATATTTTCGATGTCCTGAGCGAGGAACTTGAAGAGGGGCGTCAGCATTTTCTCTCCAGAGTCTCACCTGATATGAACTCGGAGATAATCTACGAGATTGCAGTTGTAGATGTTCTGATCAAGCGTGCTGGCAAAATCGAATCTTCCATCTGGTAGTGAATCATCAATACTGATTTTATTGTAAGGCGTACCAGTAAGGTACGCCTTTGCTTTTTGTTAAGGACTTCCATGAATCATCTTACATTTACTTTCTCATCTGAAGACGAGCCGACCAGACTTGATCAATATTTATGCCGTGAAATGAATGGAGAGTCACGAGCAGCGATTCAGCGCTATGTCGAGACCGGCTCCGTTCTTGTTAACGGCAAGCAGGTACGCCCCTCCTTGAAACTGAGGGGGGGGGAGCAGATTGAGGTTGATATACCACCTCCGCTCCCTGCAGAACCTATAGCCGAGGCTATTCCGCTTGAAGTTCTGTATGAGGACAGCCATATAATTGTAATAAATAAGGCCGCGGGAATGGTTGTACATCCTGGAGCCGGCAATATGAATGGAACGCTGGTAAACGCACTCCTGTCGCACTGTCACGACCTTGCCGGAATCGGTGGAGAGCTTCGCCCAGGCATAGTGCACCGCCTTGACAAGGGCACTTCAGGTATACTGGTTGCCGCAAAGAATGATCGCGCCCATCAGTACCTTTCGGAACAGTTTAGCGTCCATTCTGTTAAGCGTATATACCAGGCACTGATTTACGGCTCACCCAAAGAGGATACCGGCAAAATAGAGGGAATCATTGGACGTCACCCAACGGAGCGGTTGCGGTTGTCCGGGAAGGCAAAGAACGGAAAATACGCGGTTACCCGCTGGAAGGTGAAGGAACGATATCGCCGGGTTTCATTGGTTGAACTGAGACTGGAGACCGGCCGCACCCATCAGATCAGGGTGCACCTGACGGAAGCGGGATTCCCTCTGCTTGGAGATCCGCTCTATCCAGACGGGGGACGTTGCAACAATATTCCGGATACGCAATTGCGTGGCATGATCAACCGACTCGGACGTCAGGCTCTGCATGCTCACTGCCTTGGCTTCATTCATCCTGAGAGTGTCGAATACATGGAGTTTACTACCGAACCGCCAGAGGATTTCAACGAACTGCTGACATATCTGCGGAAGGCTTCTGAGTAAGAAGCTCACCTAGCAGTAACAGTTGCTCAATGCTCTGGCTCAGATAGACAGGACAACCTAACTGATCCGGTACTCTAAGATCAATATCGTAGCGGTCACCGACAAAAAGAGTCTCTTCGGGCTTTAGTCCGATTGATTCGATGATCCTGACAACCATCTCCTCATCCGGCTTGGCTCGCCAGGCATCGTCTATTGTAAATGTGCCGTCAGCAATAGAATCGAGACCAAGGTAGTTCATAATGCGCGCTGTTAAAATGCGATTGTTGTTAGTATAAATGTAGATTGAAAACTGCGCGGAAAGACGCTTCAATAAGTGGATCACACGCTCATCCCTAATAAGATATGCTTCCGGACGCAGAGTCTGAGTAAAGAAGCGGTGCATTTCCTGGACGCTCCCACCAAGCTCCGAGCATACTGCGGAAATGGTCTGAACCGTGCCATTCTCTTGCGTTAGTCTTTGCCTGGTTTCCGCCATCATCTGCATCGCTTCAGAGTAGCTCAGACGCTTTATTCCAGATATATATATCGCTGCAGCATCTTGAATTTCTGACGCAAATCGTTCGCAAACATAAAGTGTGCCGTCGAGGTCAAAGACAATCCCTTTAATTTCACCAGAAGAAAAATCAGGCATTTAACCTCCTATCCTGCGCTGACAGAGCAGCTTAGGGGCGATAACGTTCTTGGACTGTATAAGAACCTTGAAAGTATCACCCATTCCGCCTTCGGGCATTATCAACTTCTTAAGGGTCAAACGCAGTCGTAACTTCTCATCCTCCGATATGGCGGAACGTTCAATCTCTTCAATCTCTTCAATAATGCCTGCTGACATTAGAAACCGGTACTGTTCACCGAACCAGATATTTTTCATACCTGCATCTTCCGCACAATTCATCAGCGTAGTAAAATCAACGTGAGTGGTAATGTCCTGAAGTCCGGGTCTGAGATAGGGATTTTCTTCAGTCTGATGACGATAATAACAAAGCAGTGTCCCCAGTTTCCGACGAGAGGCGTAAAGGTCTACGGCTGGATAGCCGTAGTCTATCGTCATTATAAATCCCTGCTTGAGTGCTTTTGATGCAGCGCTCAGCCATTTTGGTGCATTAAGGTTCACCTCTGCCTGTTGTGCAGGAAACAACTCCACGTTGAGGCGTTTCAAATATGCTTCAATATCAGGCGTAGATGGCTGTCCAACCTCTTCAATGAATTCACCTTCATTGCTGCAGGTTACGAAAATCTCTTTCAGACCGTCAGATGTCATTACAACTCTATGCACAGGTAAGGCATCTAGAAGTTCATTAGAATAGACGCAGCCGCTGAATACCAGATCCCCTGATGCAAATTTCTCTGAAGAAGACCATGAAATCTTTTCAAGATGCGCTGCGAGCATCTCACGCTGAGCGGACTCCAGGGAGGGTTCCTGCTCTACCAGCACCAGGCAGAGTACTGCGTACATTGCAGACTCTCGCTCTTTTAGAAAGTCCATTATATCGCAGGCCAGTCTGCCATTACCTGCACCACATTCAAGTAGCGTGAAACCAGCGGGGCTTCCCATGGTTCTCCACATCTGAGCAATCTCACGCGCTACTACTCGGCCAAAAGCGGCGTGAACGGTAATACTGGTATAGAAGTCACCCTCAGCTCCGACTTTACGCCCTGGTGAGGTGTAATAGCCGAACCCTGGCTCATAGAGGCACACAGACATATACTCGGCAAATGTAATGCGCCCCTTCTTGGCAATAAGGGCAGTCAAAATTTCATTTAACGGGGTAATTTCGATCATCTCTTCAAATTCCTATAGCCGGGCAGATGGATGCTTAAAATCATTTATCCAAGGTAAGCCCTGGCAGTATTCATCGATAGTATTAGCGGCAATTTTGGCAAAAGCCACCGCCTCTACCACTGTCTTAGGGCCTGTAACAACATCTCCGGCAGCGAATACACCCTGTTGAGAGGTTCTGCTGAACTCATCAACCTGAAATAACCCTTTCTGAGTAACCGTTACGCTACCACCGCTAACAACGTCTGCTCCCGGCCCCTGGCCTATTGCTATGATGACTGAATGCGCTTTCACGTCAAATGTCGATCGGATATCCTCCACAAAACTCACAGAACCGTCTTCAGAGACACTTTTCTCAACCCTGACGCATTTAACCGTATCATCAGTAATGCGAATTGCCTGGCAGTTATGGTAAAACCTTACTCCGTCAATCAGAGCCATTTCAATATCAGCTTTGTTTGCCGTCATATCATCCTCGCTCATGAAGTGCAGTATAGTGACGTCGGCATCTTCTTTTCTAATAGCAGTTCTTGCAGCGTCGATAGCTACATTTCCGGCTCCGATTATGGCCACTTTTTTTCCAAGTCTGTAGGTATCCGGAGATTTCAGGTAATCAATGGCAAAATGAACGTGTCCCAGAGTTTCCCCAAGCAGGCCGAGTCTGTTTGGTCTCTGGGTGCCGGTTGCAACAAATATCGCAGAATAGCCGTCCAGAAACATATCCTCAGCATTGATATTTGTTCCGATTCTCGTATTCGGACGGAACTTTACACCCAAAGAGTCAAGAATGTTCTTGTAAAAATCAAGAATGCTGTTTGGCAGCCTGAACTCCGGGATGCCATAGCGTAACGTGCCGCCAATACTGTCCATAGCTTCAAAAAGGGTTATCAGATAACCCTTCTGGGCAAGAATGATACTTACCGTAATCCCTGCGGGTCCCGCTCCTACTACGCCTATTTTTTTGCCATTTTTCTTGATTTCCGGTGGCGTATAGGTTTCGAGATAAAACTGTGACACGTACTGTTCCATCTTAAAAAATTCAACCGGATGACCCTTTTGGGCCAACACACAATTGCCTGTGCAGTTTCTTTCGTGGGGGCAGACAATGGCACAAACCGCAGACAAGGGGTTGTTATTGAAAAGCATTTCACCTGCTTCTCTCAAGCGACTCTTAAGAAACAGATCAAAAGCTTCCGGTATTGGGGTTGAAACAGGACACCCCTTCGAACATTTGGGTATTTTACACTTTATGCATCGTTCAGCTTCTGATTTTATAGTTGGCATCAGTAAGCTCCTCCAATTCCTGTGAACAGAGATACTTCGTATCAAGGCCAAATGAAATATTGCCTCGATATATTTACAGCAGTTTCTGTCAGGTGAACTAATGTTGCTTGGAATGGCATACATAGCACATTTGCGGTATGTATGTCATTGAAAACCCTGTTGCAATCTATTGCATATCAATTGGCGTGGTTTGAAGAAATTCGTGAAAGGCATTAAACGCGGATAGTTCTATTAATATTACTGCTCGATGCGATTTAATACCGTATTTATTTAAATTTGTGTACAATTTTCGGCAAATATTTTCGGAAAAAATATTTGCGATGCCATAAGGCACGATGCTAAAGTGACGCACAATAAAACTATTGTCACATCGAGTAAAACATGTCTTTTGAAATGCCTGCTAGCGAAACTAATGAAAATACAATTACTGACATACTTAATAGAGATGCGCTTATGGCAGCTATGACTGCAGATAAGGAGCAACTATTCTCAATTATGCAGGATAGTCGAGAGCATGTGCTGCTGGCGTCATTGCACAATCCAGAGCTTGATCACCAACACCTCCAGATGCTTCTGAAACGCAGGCAGCCCTCATCCCTAATCAAGGCCATATTTGGCAATAAACGTCTTATTGAGGCGAGCCCTGTCAAATTTGCTCTTGCTGCCCACCAGGATACACCACCACATATCGCCCAAGCGTTGCTTCCGCTTTTATACATATTCGACCTTCTTAAGCTTTGCCATATTCCTGGAGTTTCACAAGACATAAGCCTTGCTGCCGAACGTAAAATTGTTCAAATGCTGCCAAGCCAACCCCTTGGCAACAAATTGACTATGGCAAGGCGTGGGACAGCTGCAATTCTGGATTGTTTGCTCCGCGAAGGCTTGCAGAATGTTGTAGAAGCCTGTCTGGATAACCCGCACCTGAAAGAGGGATCTGTACATCAATTCCTTTCATCATCGCACTCAACTGCAGAAACCATTTCAATGGTTGCCAGAAACAGTCGTTGGAAAAGCCGTCCAAATATCAGGCTGGCGATTTTAAAAAACCCTCGAACTCCCTTAATCTGGTTTACCACTTTCTTGCCGAGTCTCCCTGCATCAACCTTACGTGATCTGCTTGCTTCGCCACGCCTCACCTTTGCTCAGAAAGACCTGGTGCGTCAGTGTCGGCCGCATTGATTCGTATGAAAAAAGTTCTTCTGATATTATTCATGCTTGTATATTTTCATCTTATTCCGGCGGAAGCCGCAAAATATGGGATAGCTAGAACTTATACGCCGGTATTGAATGTTCCTAATTTCAAAGATATCTTTGGTGGAGTAACCAAGCTGCGTTTGAAAACCGATCGTTGCGGCCAGGTACGTGAGCTTGAATACATAGCCATGCCGGGATCCATATTTATGATTTTGGGGGAACACGGATCAGAAACAAGCAAAATATTTCAGGTTCAAACGGAGGAGTATGCAAACCCGCCTAATGTCCGTTTGTACATTGACAGCCGATTTATTCAAATACTAGAAAATGTTCCAAAGCCCCGCAATCCGGAATTACCTCTGCGCGAGATTATCATATCAAGATTGAAAGCATCTCTCGGAAGCCCATACGTTTGGGGCGGGAACGTGCTGAGTGGTGTGCCCGAACTGACTTCGCTGTACTATAAAAATATCAAATCCGTTGATACTCGCAGTCATATACTTGCAGGACTTGATTGTTCCGGCTTGTTATATTATGCAACTGAAGGTATAACGCCTCGCAACACCTCTCAATTAATAACATACGGTCAGGGTTTGATGATCGCTGATAAATCAAGTTCTGAGATTGCTGCGACACTTCAGCCGCTAGATCTTATTGTATGGAACGGGCACGTTATAATTGTACTTGACCGATATACAGTTATTGAAAGTCGATTGGAATGCGGCAAGCCAGGGAATGGGGGGGTGGTTATCTCTCAGCTGTTAAAGAGGCTGGATGAAATCATGCGTACGCGTAGCCCTGCAAACGTCTGGCTGAAGGGAAAAAAGCAAGGCGAGAACTTTGTTGTAAGGCGCTGGTTTAGCGGGAAATAAGCATAATGCGGCCACAAATTTCTTGCAAGCAACAAAAACATACAAAAAAAAATTGACTTCCATAAAATAGTTGGGTATAAAGGCCATCCTTCTACGCTTCATTGGGCATGATTCCTTAAGTGGAACGGTGTAGTAGGCTCATACGTCCCCTTCGTCTAGCCCGGCCCAGGACACCGCCCTTTCACGGCGGCGACACCGGTTCAAATCCGGTAGGGGACGCCAAAAATTAATCCGATAACATCGGATGAGATACAGAAACCCGTTAGAAATAACGGGTTTTTCTGTTTTTATTGTCCAATTTTATCCAATAAAATTTGACAAAATCCACCTTCTTTGAGTATACCCATAGGTATAAGACAATATACTCATTTGGTTCTATATTCAAAGCTTGGAAAATTAAAGTCAATAGTTATAGGTATTCTAGTATTTTTTGTAATGGCATTAATCGCTGGCAATGGAAGAGAAGAAAAAGTCGCTCAAGTAACCAATAAAGCAGTTGATAGTGTTTCTAAAGTAACCGCGAGAACAGTGCCTCAGCCAGCGAAGCAACATGCAGAAAATGACACCGTCCACATCGGTTACACTTCTTATTCTGTTTGGGAATCATGGTGGTCTACAAAACTAAGTGACAACGAATTTCTAAACCAACAAGCTGATGCAAATTATCTATTTTATTCGTTTAACAGTAAGAAATGACGAAAATAAAGCTAGAATGATCCCGCCATTGAAACTGGTTGATGAGAATAATGCAGAATATGAGGCAAGTAGTAAGGGGTGGGCCGTGAAAGAATCAATTGGAATAATAACAACCTTGAACCCAGGTGTGCAAAAGAAAGGAACTGCCGTTTTTGATGTTCCTAAAGGGCATGTGTATAAATTGAAGATATCAGGTGGCTACTTTTCCGCAGAAGATACATTGATAAATCTTTCACCCAAATAAATATAATTTAAACTTTGGCGAGGTATTAAATGATAGTTAAATGCCCAAGCTGTGAATGGACAAAGGAAGTCCCTGAAGAAAAAATACCAGCAGGTGGTGCAAACGGAACTTGTCCAAAATGTCAGAATTGATCTGTCTTTGCAATAGAGGACACGAATAATTCCCTAAGCGGCCAACTTATAGGTTATCTGCTCGTACTGTTCTGGAGCTTTATATCCAATTGCTGAATGCCGTCTTCTGCGGTTATAAAATCCTTCTATGTATCTAAAAATTCGGCTTTGTGCTTCTTGTCTTGTTGTGAACGTACAATGATGAACAAGTTCTCTCTTTAATGTGCCAAAGAATGATTCGGTTATTGCGTTGTCGTAACAACATCCAGTGGCACTCATGCTTTGCACGCCACCATAACCTTTGACCAAGTTACTAAAACGCTTGCTGCAATATTGCGAACCCCTGTCCGTATGGAAGATAAATCCCGACACTGGCCGTCGACGTACTATTGCATTCTTTAGCGCTGCGACAACCAGATCGTCCGTCATACGGCGGTTCATACTCCAACCGACAATCCTTCTGGAGAAGACATCCAGAACCACCGCTAAATAGAGCCAGCCTTCGGTTGTCCAGATATAGGTGATGTCACCAGTCCAGAGTCGATCAGGGCGTTCAGAAGTAAAGTTTTGCTTTACCAGGTTTGGTGCAACCGGCCGTTTGTGATCCGAGTTGGTAGTAACTTTGAAGCGTCGGGTTGTCTTGACCCGCAGGCCATTCTCACGCATTAGCCGTCCGATGCGGTTTTTACCTACGAAAGTACCTTGTTCGCGGAGTTCTTCCATAATCCGGCCAGCGCCATACGTTTTATCGCTCTCTTCAAAAGCGGACTTAACCTGGACCAGCAACCTGCTGTCACTGTGTTGCCGTTTTGTTTCACCACGCCGAGACAGTGTGTAATACCAACTCCGAGTCACTCCCAAAACTCGGCACATCTCCTTCACTCCATATTCGGAGCGGTGCTCGGTTATGAACCCGAATATCGATGCGGATCCGTTGAGAAGATGGCCACTGCTTTTTTTAAGATGTCACGTTCACGACGAAGTTGATCGTTCTCTTTGCGCAGTTGCTTCAATTCAACTTCAGGTGATAAAGGAGAAACACTGCCGACCAGACCAAAACCACGAAGGTCTTGGTGCTTGTGTACCCAGCCTTTCAAGACTCCGAAGGTAATCCCGAGATTGCGCTCAACTTCACGAATACTTAGCTTTTCTTCAACAACCAGGCGTACTGCTTCTGTTTTGAAATCCGGATCGTACTTTCTATTGCGCATAAACACACCTCCTGTCCTTGTTAGGATATATGGTGTGTCCTCAAATTCAAAGATAGCTCAACTTGCTGAAATCACACAATCTGCCCCATCCCCACCCCGACCCTCCCCTTGAAAGGGAGGGGGAAAATCAAGTGCATTTTTGCTTACGTTAGCGCCTATGCCCGCCAGGGGGGAGAGAACTTTTTTGGACTTTTGCAAGAACCTCAGGTGAGTGACTTTTTCTGGTTTTAACCCAAATTCTTCTTTGATTTTGCTCCGTTGCTCCGTTGCTCTCTGTTTCAAATGTTTTTTTAGACTTAAATGACAAAAACGCACAAAGCCGCCCCAGGCGGATAACCCGGAGAGCGGCTTTGTAAAATGGAATATGAATTGACACTGCTACGACCAAACCAGGGAGCACGAATCTCCGTCGGTCAAATGCCAGTGGACTATGCGATTTTGTGTGGTT
>CAJBRY010000504.1 GCA_903958085.1 uncultured Geobacteraceae bacterium | reverse complement strand
TTTCAACACCTTCGGCAATTACATTAAGATTCAGACTGTTCCCCATCGCAATAATGGCAGTTGCAATAGCGGCATCAGTGCTACTCAGGCTGACATCCTGAACAAATGATTTGTCTATCTTTAGAGTATTAACAGAAAAACGCTTCAAATGAGCTAGCGAAGAGTACCCTGTACCAAAATCATCAATAGAAATATGAATTCCTAAATCAGTAATTGCAGAAAGAATTGACACAGCAAAATCGGGATTTTGCATTATCACACTCTCTGTAATTTCAAACTCCAGATTATTCGGTGAAATACCGGTTTCAGCAAGAATTCTAGTTATCGAGGATAAAAGTGATTTGTGCTGCAACTGATAACCGGAAAGATTGACAGCAACACGTAGATTGGTGTTACCTTCATTATGCCATCGCACATTTTGACTACAAGCCTCCATTATGACCCATTCACCTAACTGCACAATCAGACCGTTTTCTTCTGCAAGCTGAATAAATTCAAGCGGAGAAAGCAGGCCCAACTCAGGATGTTCCCAGCGCACTAATGCTTCCATGGCTACAATGCGCCCGGTAGAGACATCAACCTTTGGCTGGTAATACAGACGGAACTCCTTATGTTCCAACCCTCTGCGAAGACTATTTGAAATCACAAACCTGCGGGATGCATTTTGATCCATCTGATTATCGTAAAATTGAAAGTTATTTCTTCCAAGCGCTTTGGCATGATACATCGCTATATCCGCTTTTTTTAACATTGATTCTGTGTCAAGGTCATCTAGCGGGTACAAGCATCCGCCCATGCTGCTTGTCACAAAAAGTTCATGTTCGCGCAGATTAAATGGATGCGCCAGAGATTTCAAAATTTTATCAGCCAAAAGGGTAACATCTTCCCTGCTTCCGGTATCAGCTAATAGTATAATAAACTCATCTCCGCCGATTCTTGCGACAGTATCTGTTTCTCTGAGTGTACGTTGAAGACGGGTTGCTACCAGGCGCAACAACTCATCGCCAATCGAATGTCCCAATGTATCGTTAATTATCTTAAAGCGGTCAAGATCAAGGAAAAGCACACAAAAGCCGGTTTGCTTCCTATTTGCAAGGGCTTTTGCCTGAACGAGGCGATCTTCAAGAAGCACTCTGTTTGGAAGTCCTGTAAGAATGTCGTGATGTGCAAGAGAGTAGAGTGCAGTTTGAGCCCGATTGCGTTCAGTAATATCACGGCATACTCCCCATACGGCAGGAGAATCCCCTCCCCTTACACCAGCTGTCAAACTCATTTCTACGTCAACGGAACGTTGATCGGGTGTTGTGAAAGAAACATCAATATGTGCGGGTTGAGAACTCTGAAGAACTTTTGCTACAAGATCCGAAAGAAGCGTGCTTGCTTCGTTATTAACAAGCTCATAAAGATTGCCAGTCGAGCCGGCATTGGCTTTTTCAGTAAAAAGAAGTCCAATAAATGTCTGATTTGCGTAGAGAATAGTTCCATCTCTACTTATACAAAAAATGAGATCATTCGCTGATGTTATAAACCCTAGCAGAGCATCTTCACTTTCCTTAACTCGCAGCTTATCTTTGCGGATTGTACTCATAAAAAAAGCGGCAATAAATGCAACGGTTGCATTCATACCAGCTACCCAACACCACATAAGTATCTGAAAAAGTGCAACTTTATGTTGAGATGAATCTACAAAGGGCATCTTTAACACGGGTATAAGCTGAACACTTTCAGCCGCAAGAATTGCTCCGTAAAAAGCAGCTCCCAGGGTTCCGATTAACCATACATCGCGTTTGTCCTCAAAAAGAAACGCGGCTTCAAGGGTTACCAGAAGATAAACTGGCCAGAACCAACTAAATACGCCTCCGGTAAAGTGAATAAGAACTGATACTATTAAGAGGTCAAGACCGATTTGTACATGTGTGAGATAGGGAAATCTGGAAAAATATGAACATTCTATACTAAAAAAAAGATTATAAATAAAAACAGCAATAACCGTGAGTGATAGAAACATCAACTGGTTACTAGAAAAGAAGAAGCCCACAGAACTCAATGAAAAACAGAGACCGGCAAAAATCCCATAAAGCGCAACAGCAGCAAGCATGACCCATCTGGTACGCGACACAATGTTAGCTCTAACACAGCGGTCATCAAGTCGCTCATCTGGCCTGAGAGGCTCGTTGGACTTACGAATTATCGCAGAAAGTGTGTCAATCCACGAACTGTTGCCATCTTTGTTTAATGCCATAAATTCACCGTATTAGTTATTTATGTGGTGAAATAAAATGCAACTCTGGTATTTCAGACAAAAGATCGTTCTCATAACATTTTTTGTAATAAAGCATCAAG
>CAJBRY010000503.1 GCA_903958085.1 uncultured Geobacteraceae bacterium | reverse complement strand
GATGATTCTATCGGTTCAATTGAAGCGCAAAAGACGGTTGCTTCAATTTATGCGCCTTTCAGCGGAACAGTTCGAAGCGTAAATCACGAAGCGCTTGATAACCCCGAACTACTTAACGACGATCCTTACGATGGTGCATGGCTGATTGAAGTTTCTCTTGATGACCCGGAAGAACTGAAGAATTTGCTGTCAGCAGATGATTACGTTGATTACATCGAAAACAGGGATTAATTTTTACAGGATATGTGCTATAAAGGCGAGGTCATGAAGTGATCTCGCCTGTTTTATTTGAAAGGACCTGAACGTGCGCTTGTCAATTATGTTATCACTATCAATCCTGATTCTCCCGGTTATGGCTCTCTCCTCTGAAGTTCCTCTAAAACTGACTCTTAAAGATGCTATAAAAATGGCGGTAGAGAAGAATCTGGATGTCAGGGCGGAACTTTACAACCCGGCTCAGTATGAAGCCGATATTAATCGGTATCGCTCAATATATGACCCGATTCTTTCTCTTCAGACCAGTTATACCGACGCCTCTACCGCGACAATATCCTCTGGAGGAAGTGCGGTTGATTCAAAATCGGTAGTTCTCAATTCTTCCATAAGCCAACTATTGTGGACTGGAGGGACTGCGGCAATAAGCTTTAACAATGAACGTACTAAAACCAATCTTATAACCGGTTGGCAGACTGGACTTGGTGCAAGTTTCACGCAACCCCTGCTAAAAAATGCAGGGCGTGACGCAACAGAGATATCCATCAATCTTTCCAGATCTTCAAAATTTGCCTCACTGGAAAAATTCAATTCACGTCTGCTGGCAACTGTATTTCAGGTTCGTACGGAATACTTCAAGCTCTATAGTCTTCGCGAGGAGCGAGATGTAAAGAAAGTGTCCCTGGAGTTAGCAAAAAAGATACTTTCCGATACGCAGGCGCGTGTAAAAGCTGGAGTTTTGCCTGCTATGGAAGTTCTTAATGCAGAGTACGGAGCGGTTACTCGTGAAAAGGAACTTATTGACGCTGAAAGGTCTGTAAGTGACCAGATAGATGTTCTTCGTTTGCTGCTTCAGATCAATTCAAAAACGGTTGATATTCGTACGGTTGATCTGCCGCCCAGGGACAAATTTGATGCAAATGAGGCCGATGCGATCAAGAGGGCCTTGAATCGGCCAGACATTCGAGAACTTAAAAGAAATCTGGAATTGAATGAACTACAAACAAAGTACTTGAGCCAAAAGACACGCCCTGATCTCTCATTGGTTGCCTCTACCCAACTGAGTGGCTTAGATACTACCTACCAGCAGAATATAGACAAGGTTCTCACCTTTGATTATCCGGTCTGGAGCGTTGGGCTTAATTTAAGCTTTCCACTTGGAAATGGTGCGGCTGAAAACGAATATCGCAAAAGCAGACTGAAATCAGAGCAAATATCTCTGCAAATACGTAGTCTGGAAGAAGCTTCGGCAAATCAGGTCAGAGCAGCTGTCCGCTCTATAATAACTGGGAATAAACAGATT
>CAJBRY010000502.1 GCA_903958085.1 uncultured Geobacteraceae bacterium | reverse complement strand
CTATAGGCTACAAGGAGGTGGCTGCACATCTGCTGGGGGAACTTTCCTTTGAAGATACCGTACGCCTGATCAAGCGTGATACCCGGCATTATGCCAAACGTCAATTGACATGGTTCAAAGCTGATGCAGATATATTGTGGTTTGAATATCCTGAAAATTTTGGTATTGTCAAACAAAGAGTAAGTGATTTTTTCGGTCTGTGGGAGGCATAAATTATGTCAAAGGCACCTTTCAATATTCAGGATCAGTATCTAAATCAGAGCAGGAAGGAGCATGTGAGGGTTTCTGTTGTTATGATGTCAGGCGACAAGCTGGAAGGATTTATTAAATCATTTGATAATTTTTCTGTGCTGCTTGATTCAGGCAGCGATATACTTATCTATAAACATGCGATTTCAACCATCACCTCTGTTGATGGATCTTTCCGACTTCACCAGTAGTCAATTTATGTTTAGACCTTCTCAATACTAAACAGGTTGTCACGGTGCCCGAAATTAAATGTTAAAAAGCACAAAAATACTGTTAGGCTCAGCACTTCTACTGATTACAGTTTCGGTTTTAGTGCTTTATTATTCATCTGCCGTTTTTCTGCAGTTATTCATCGCTTTTGCGTTGGCTTACATAATGAATCCGGCTGTGGAGTTTCTCGAAACCAAAGGTTTGAAACGCCCCTACGGGATTTTGGCTGTTTTTTGTATGACCTTTTTTATCTGCGGGGGATTCGCGGTTTTTATGGTTATTTCGATAACCGGTGAATTTTCCAGCATGCAGCTCAATCTTCCGGCGTATGCTCAGCATCTTTACGAAATTACTCCCGCTTCAATCAAAGGTTATCTAGGTATTGAAACAACAGAAAAGTTGTTTCTGCGACTTAACGATCTCCTTATGCAGGTTCGCGGTGCCGCTCCCGACCTACTAAAACCGATGCTGGCGTTTTTGCAGAGGGCACTGACTTCGACTGTTGGTCTGCTTCTCGCGCTGCTCGGTTATCTCATCATTCCGGTTTATCTGTTTTATCTTCTGTTTGACCTGCCGCAACTCAAGATATTTATTGAATCATTTATTCCTGAGCGATTCCGTCCAATGTACTCCATAAAACTAGCCGAAGTCGACGCAGTTCTATCCGGATTTGTACGAGGGCAGTTGTCTGTCTGCGCGATTCTTGCACTTCTCTATAGTGCCGGCCTCTATTTCATAGGCATTGATCTTGCGGTTGCCATCGGCACACTGGCAGGTGTTACCTTTATTATTCCGTATGTAGGTACGATTATCGGCATTGTTCTTTCCGTTATTATGGCGTTGCTTAAATTCAACGACATTCTACACCCCCTTCTTTGCCTGGGGTGGTTCGGGTTTGTGCAGTTGCTTGAAGGGATGATTATTACGCCAAAAATTGTCGGTGACACTGTTGGACTGCACCCGCTTGTGGCCATTGTGGCGCTGCTGATTGGCGGCCAGCTTTTTGGCATTATGGGCATGCTTCTGGCAGTTCCGGTAACGGCAATACTTCAGGTATTCCTTCATTCTCTGGCTGAATATTACCGAAACTCCGAGTTTTACCGGGAGGGGTGATGGCAGGGTTGCGGATTGATTCTGTAGCCCCAGGCTCAATTGCCGATCAGCTGGAGCTGCAGTCAGGAGACAGATTGCTCGCGGTTAACGGGCAGTCGCTGCGAGATCTGATCGACTACAGCTACTATACGGCTTCCGAAGAAGAGCTTCTGCTGGAAATTGAAAAGCGGGACGGCGAGTTCTGGGAAATGGAGGTTGAACGAAACGCTTTTGATCCGCTTGGCCTGACGTTCTCGCCACCAAAGCCATACAAATGTTCCAACAACTGTATATTCTGCTTTGTTCACCAACTCCCAAAAGGATTACGCAAACCGCTTTACATAAAAGATGAAGATTACCGTCTCTCTTTCCTGAATGGTAATTATGTTACGCTTGCAAATCTTAAACCTTCGGAACTCAAGCGCATTATTGAACAACGACTCTCCCCTCTATATATTTCTGTTCACACGACCAACCCGGCATTACGGGAACACCTGCTTGGCAAATCAGGCATTCCGCCAATTTTTGAACAGTTGCAGTTTCTGGCTGATGCTGGGATAATTATGCATACGCAGATTGTACTCTGTCCGGGCATAAACGATGGCGATGAACTGACACACACAGTGGACTCTCTTGCCGCGCTCCATCCCGCAGTTAAGTCTGTGGCCGTAGTTCCCCTGGGGCTTACAACCCACCGGGAAAAATTGCCGCAACTGACACCAGTTGACGCAAAATATGCCAGAGAATTTGTTAATATCTGGCAGTCGCGGGCTGAATCTCTGAACATAAAACTTCGCAAACCGTTTCTTTTTCTTGCCGACGAATTTTATCTGAAGGGGCAACTCCCATTT
>CAJBRY010000501.1 GCA_903958085.1 uncultured Geobacteraceae bacterium | reverse complement strand
CTATGACGACTATAACTATTGATAAAAAGTGGAGTGGCGATCTTATAAAAATACAAGGAAAAAAAGTTATAAATAAATCTTCTTTTGAAACCGGGTTAATAGTTGAAGGACAAGCAAAATTATTGGCACCAAAAGATACTGGTCACTTGGCGGCATCGATAACTACGCAGTCGAAAGAAGAAGGAACAGAGCCGGAATATCCGATGAAGTATGGAAAAGGATCGGCAATAATAATGTCGGCGTCTAAGATGAAGATAAAGAAGCCGAATGCCGACGGCGAAACGTATGTGGGAACGCCTTTGGAATATGCGCCTTATATGGAATTTGGAACGGTAAGAACAGATGCGCAACCATTTTTAAGACCTGCGCTTGATTTGGCTTTAGGAAAGGTTTTGACGATAGTCAGAAAATTCGGTAAATATTACTTTGGAGAATATTTAAGATGATTACTGCGGCACAATTTATAGGAAAAACATTGATAGGATCTTCAGCTATAAACCTTATTACTACGGCAAATAGAATATATCACGGCATGAGACCGAGTTCAACTGTATTGCCCGCAATTAATTATTATAAGGTAAACGACGATAGTTCAATACTTACGAATGAAACATATAGCATTAATTGTCGAGCGGTTGATCTTGTGGTCGCTATGGGTTTGGCGAAAAGCGTAAAGGATTTGTTTTGTGGGGTAAATAATTTGGGGACGTATGCGAGCGAGGAAGCGTCTAGTATTAATGTGTTTAGTGCTGCGCGAATTTCGCTTGTTAAGGTTCAGAGTGCAACACCTGAAAACGATGGGGAGATATGGAACAGTCCCGTCGATATTTCAATAGTTTATTAGGAGGAGAAAAGAATGGCTTTATATCAGAATGGGGCGGTAACCGACAATCGGTTAATGATTGGGAACTACAAAGTTGAAGTTGCTCCTTATAGCGCAACCGCAGCAACTGGGTATGTAAATGTGGGTGCCGGGAAAGTAAATAAATTCGGGCATAATATTACGATGGTCGACGTACAGGCGGGCAATGCACCAGATCCGCTTAGCGGAGTTAGCGAAGAAACATTTACCGTAGATATGGAAATGATCGAATTTATTGGGTCCGCGTTATCTTCGCTTCAGGGCGGAGCAATCAGCGCGACTACGACCGCAACGGTTACGACTATCTATGGTGGCGGCAATGCAACCATAACGCCGTACAACGTGAAGTTGACCAATACCCGCATGGTCGCAGGTGCTACACAGACGACGGTTATTATTTTGTACAAAACCACAATGGATACTGGATTGCAGTTCACGGTCAAGTCAGATAATGATGCCGATCCGATTAACGTAATGTCAGTTGCTTTGACTGCCAAGATCGACACTGCGAGAACAGTGGGACAACAGTTGTTCCAAATTACAAGAGGATAAAGGAGCTTTGTTCATATGAATATAATTGACCTTGATATTCTGCGGCCTGAAAAAAGAATAGTTCGCTTGCATGGAGTGGATATCGATGTTTCATTTATTCCTTGTGGGATTACTTTTGACATCGATAGGCTGACTCAGGAACTACAAAAAATTTCGATAAAGAAAATCGAGCAAAATGGCGCAGAAACAAGACGAGCATTTGAGTTGGCGGTAGAAATTTGCGCTACATTTGCCGGACGCGACCATCCTGAACTTACGAAAGAATGGTTCATGGCAAATGTGGATGCGACTCAAGTTAATGTTTTTTCCAACGCGATAAAAGATGCTTTGATTGCTTCATATAAGGGAGTTGCTGACTACGGAAAAAAAGCGGAGGGAACTTAGATGATGACCAGGAACAGTCCATTCATTTAGGTTCCCTTTTTGTTGCAATGGCTTTACTGTATCCATGGGCAACAAAAGAATATTTATTGTGGGAAATGAGTATAGGGCAAATTATTATGTATAATAACATTGGCTCCGAACAGAAATTTGGAAAAGCAGAACCCTCAGGAGGCAATACTTTGCTGGGAAAATCTCATGGGGAGTTAAGCGCCGTCAGAGAACAAATGATTCAGGATGGACTTATCGAAAGGGAACCCACAAGAAAAATGCTGGAAGAAAAATATGGAGATATAGACAGTGAGTAGTATTGGCGAAATGGTGGTAAGGATTGTTGGAGACAATTCTCAATTCAACACTAGCATAGACAGCTCCTCAAAGAAACTGGAATCGTTTGGCTCCGTTGCTATGAAGGTCGGGGGAATGATGTCTTTGGCTGTTACCGCTCCTATAGTTGCCGCCGGAATTGCCGCTGTAAGGTCTGTCGGGGAATTTCAGATGTACCAAGCGTCATTTGAAACTATGCTTGGCAGTGCAGAAAAAGCAAGCAAAATGATAGGGGAAATGCAAGCGTTAGCCGCAGCAACACCATTCGAGCTTGGCGATATTGCAAATGCTGGCAAAACATTGATGCAGTTTGGAATAGAGTCTGAAAAGGTTCTGCCGATAATAAGTAACCTTGGAGATGTTGCACAAGGGAATGGCGCTAAATTTCAATCCTTGTCTTTAGTTTATGGACAAGTCGCCTCTATTGGAAGACTGATGGGTGGCGATTTGCTTCAACTGATCAATGCGGGATTCAATCCATTACAAGAGATATCAAAAAAAACGGGGCAGAGTCTCGGAGAACTGAAAGAACAAATGCAACGGGGTGGAATTTCAGCACAGATGGTTGCGGATGCTTTTATTTCTGCAACTTCCGAGGGCGGAAGATTCCATGACGGTATGGCCGTCGCTGCTAAAACGTTACCGGGATTAATGAGTACTCTAAGCGATGATGTAAAAACATTAAGCAGAAGTTTTGTATCGGATTTGACCCCCGGTATTATGGATATGGTGAAAGGATTGAGTGCGATATCACAAGGACTGACCAGTATGAGTCCGGCAATGAAAACATTTGTCACCACATTGCTTTTTCTTGCCGCCGCCGCCGGCCCAGCAATATTGGCAATTAACGGAATCAACACCGCCTTGGTTTTTCTGGCGGCAAATCCCATTGTGCTGGCTGTAGCAGGAGTGGCCTTGCTGACGGCTGGTTTTGTTGCATTGGGGAAAGGAATTAGTGAAGCATCAAAAAAGAATGCTGAGGCGAAATTTGGAACGGGAACAGTTGATGGCACACTAAGCAAAACACTTTCCGTTGAGGCAGTAAAAATTGACGGCATAATGAAAGACGTTCAAGATCGGAGTCAACAATCAGTTGAGGTTCTGGTGGATTCTTTAAAAGAAATTGCCAAAGCCTATGACACGTCTTATGACAAAGTATTGAAAATAGGAATTGCCAGCAATAATATTTCTGAAGAATACCGGGCGCAATTAAGTCTATTATGGGGCCAATGGAATGCAGTAGAGCAGCAAAATTTGGCAAGAAACAAAAACCTTAATGCCCCAAAACTGGCACTCGAAAAAGAATTGGCGTTAGCCGTTCAGATTGACAAAGCTAAAAAAGAAATTTTGGCTGCAGAAAAAGCCGCAAGAGAAAAAGCTCAGGCTATACTGGCCGCCGAACTATTAGAAACATCAAGGCAATTGGCGGCAGGACTTATTAATATTGGTGAAGCGGCAAAAAGAAATAATGAATCATATTCCGGTTTTGCGACTGCGCTTGCATCAGTTGGCTATAACGGTGAAAAAGTTAATGGAGTATTTAATATTGGGAACGGATTACTTGCTGATGCAAAAAAAAGAATGAATGAGTACGAGGAATCAATAAAACCAGTAGTTGCGGCAAAGGAAAAGCTGGTTGAGGTGGATACGTGGTATATTGAAAAAATGAATCAAGCAAACGTTCTTGCTGCCAAACAAGTCAGTTCACTTGATGCAATGCGTGCTCAACTGGTCACTCTTGAGTCGCTGAAAACAAAAACATATATGGATGAAGTTAATAGGCTGGCCGCTTTGTCTGCATTGCGAAACAAT
>CAJBRY010000500.1 GCA_903958085.1 uncultured Geobacteraceae bacterium | reverse complement strand
ATTCCGTTACGGCAAATCGTTTGACTGCAGCTGAAGAAGCTGTTGCCGCCAATAAGCTGGTGACTCAGCATCTTGGCGAAACATCAAAGCGCTTGAAAGATCTGGATAATCAAATCAAGTCCCTTCAGGATAATCGTTCATCTGCCTATTCCGCTGCCGCTGAAGAAAAAGATAAAATAATGAACAAGGTGCGCAGCCTTGAAATGTTGAAGACTAACCTTAAAGAGCTGAAGGTTGCCGTGATTGAAGCGGCACAGAAGGGTGCAAAAAGCGATATTGTGCGTTTCGCTGGGAAATCTTCCCAGAATTCCTTTGTGCGAGGCAATCCGAAGATTGCAAATGAGATGAAGGATCTGATTAAAATTGCGGAGGAGGTAGTTGCCAACAAAGCGCCGGAGAAGGGATCTGCCCGTATAGGAGAATTGAATGATATTCTCGAAAGTATTTCTGACAAGGTAAATGATGAGGCTGATAAACAGGACGAAGTATATAACTCTATAAACGGACGGCAGGGAGGGTTTCAAAGTCAGGCCAAAACAGCTATTGCTGCCATGTCAAACAACTCTGATCTGGTTTCTACCGGTATTTCAATTGAAGAGCATATCGACCGCCTTTTTATGAGTACTACTTCAGCTGAACTTATTACCCGTAGTTCAGAAATAAAAACCATGTTCAAGCAGATCGAGAATCTGGAAAAACGATTAAGAGAATCATTGAAAAAGGTAAATGGAACCAAGGAGTTGGGTTTGCTTGCCAGTGCAGTGGCATCACTTAAAAGCACGGAATCGATTCTTTTTGCGAAAGACGGCATCTTATCCAAATTGAATCGTGGCATTGAGATGAAGGCGCAGGCTGATCAGGTGTCGGCAAAGTTGCGTGAAATAGTTTTGGCGCAAATGGCAAAGGGTAAGGATAGCATTTCCACGGCACAGGGTGACCAGGAAAAGTCAATCGCTGCTGTAAACAAGATAGTTCACTTCAGTATGTCATTTATTGTGATTATCAGTCTGGCTTCCGTCTTTGCCGGTATTGCCTTCGGCGTTTGGATATACCACTCTATTGCTAGGCAGTTGCAACAGTTGCTCGGCACAGCCGGTGATGTTGCCAAAGGTGAATTGTCGAAATCTATTGAAGTGTCTTCTCAGGATGAGGTTGGTAAGGTGCTTGCTTCTGTTGGTGAAATGGTGGGAAATCTGCGCAGTATTGCTATGAATATTCATAGTGCCACAGATAATCTTTCCAATAGTTCTGCTGTCCTGAATGCTACTGCAAAGGCATTGGAAGATGGAACCAACCGTCAGAATATTCAGATTGATCAGGCTGTTACAGCCATGAATCAAATGAATCAAACGACTCAGGATGTTGCCAGAAATTCTTCAGAAACATCTGATGCGGCTGCCACGATGAAGCGGCTTGCCCAGAATGGCAAGCAGTCAATGCTTACTACAATTGAAGAAATCAACATTTTTTCTGAAAAAGTGGCCGAGTCTGCAAGGCAGATTCATTCGCTTACAGAGGAGTCGCAACAGATTGGTGAGGTCGTTGAGCTTATTAAAGACATCGCCGAACAGACAAATCTGCTCGCTCTTAATGCGGCAATAGAGGCAGCACGTGCCGGCGAAATGGGCCGCGGTTTTGCGGTTGTTGCCGACAGTGTTCGCGGTCTTGCCGAACGAACTACTGAAGGCACGCATGATATTGCTCAATTGATACATAAAATTCAGGGAAGCGTGAATAATTCCATCAAGACGAACGAGCAGGAACGGGCCTCAATGAATATTGTGATCGAGCATATTCATCAGACGCTGACTTCAATTGATGAGATTGTCGCCTGTGTCGAAAGAGTTACCGATATGGTGCAGCAGACTGCAGTTGCTTCGGAGCAGCAGTCGTCAACCAGTGAAGAAATCAACCGCAGTATGCTGGCGATATCAGAGGTGACTCGCGATGTAACAAACTGCTGCGCTGAAATCAAACTGTCCGCGGCAAATTTATCGCTGCTTTCTGACAGCATGAAAACTTCAGCCTCCTGGTTCAAGATGTAGCTAAGAATAGAATAATTATGTAACGTATCGGGGAGTCGCAATTTTTGTGTCTCTCCTTTTTTCGGGAAAATATTTATTAGTTTTCGGAGGTTGATTTGAAACCTACAAATTGGGATAAACGATATAGCGAATCTGGATTTGTCTATGGAACTACGCCTAATGAATTTCTTGTGTCGGTAGTAAGCAGTATTCCGCAGGGTAAAATTCTGTCTCTTGCCGAGGGGGAGGGGAGAAACGCTGTGTATTTGGCGTCGAAGGGTTATCAGGTTACCGGTGTAGACGGTTCGGAAGTAGGTCTTCGCAAGGCAGCCGAATTGGCGGCGGAGCGTGGCGTCTATATTTCTTTAATACATGCAGATCTGAGTCAATTCGAGATCGAACCGGAGCAGTGGGACGGAATTATTGCCTGTTATTGTCATCTGCCATCGGCACTCCGTGCTCCACTTCATCAGGCGGCAGTACGAGGGCTAAAGCCGGGCGGTGTTTTCGTGCTGGAGGCATTCAGCAAGGAGCAGCTTGCAAATGATACCGGTGGCCCAAAGTCTCTGGATATGCTTATGTCGTTGGATGAGTTAAAGCTTGAACTTGCTGGACTGGATTTTGTCTGCGCTGTTCAGGCAGATCGGAATGTGCGCGAGGGGCGTGGACATACCGGGCAGGCTTCGGTAATTCAGATAATGGGTATTAAAAGCTGACCGAGGGAACGGATGTAAATAGCTGCGAGAAGAGCCAGGATAGGGATAATATGCGGCTTCATAAGACAATATTTGGAGTAGGAGTAAGCAAAGTTTATTAAAATCAGATTGACGGTGGCTCATTTTAGATGATATTGTTTCCCAGCTAATAAAACAGGCTCCAGCCCCAAACTCCTACCATATAAACTCCGTGGAAGCGTCTAATGTCAAGCCAAAACAATATGTCGGCATATCAAACTGGGAGCGTCCGTTGTGATGAGGAGATCAAGGAATCGTCAGTTCTTGATGAAAAAACATTTGCATTAGCTGAAGCCACCCTCAAACTTCTCGAACAGAATGAACTCTTGGAGGCGCAGAAGATTGAACTTGCTGAAGCCAACTTCAAACTCTTAAAATTAAACGAATTGTATGAAAAACAAAAGTTTGAGTTGGCTGAAGCCAATCTTGATATTCTTGAACAAAACGAGATAATACAGAGGGAACGGGAAAAGTCTGAGAAACTTCTTTTGAATATTCTTCCGGTTAGAGTGGCAAATGATCTAAAGGAAGCTGGTAAGACTCTACCACAAAAATTTGAGCATGTTACCGTTTATTTTTCAGATATTGTTGGATTTACAAGTATCTCTAGCACTTTGGATCCAGGATTCCTTATTGATGAACTGAACGACATCTTCACGAATATGGACAAGATATTTGAAAGCAAGCAATGCGAGCGGATAAAGACAATCGGCGATGCATATCTTGCTGTTTGCGGAATGCCAGAAGCTAATGAAAAACATGCTGAAAACATTATTAATGCGGCAATGGAGATTCTCTCCTATTTACGAGTTAGGAACAGCAAAAGCGCAATGAACTGGAATATACGGATCGGGATTCATTCCGGCGCTTTGGTTGGCGCGGTAGTTGGAATTAAAAAATACATATATGATGTATTTGGCGATACCGTAAATATTGCAAGTCGAATGGAATCAAATTCTGAAACGATGCGTATTAATGTCTCGGAAAAGACCTATGAAATAACTAAAGACAAGTTTAGGTTTGTTCCTCGTGATCCCATTGAGGTGAAGGGTGTTGGGAAAATGAAAATGTACTTTGTTGAGACTTGAATCTATTGCTGTGATTCTCTTACACTTAAGCCATAAGCTTGGTGCCTCTCTTT
>CAJBRY010000499.1 GCA_903958085.1 uncultured Geobacteraceae bacterium | reverse complement strand
TGTCTCTTGAGCTGGTTGACTTGACGTACGAAGTGATCAAGAGCTTTCCTCAAGAAGAACGTTTTTGTCTAGCAGACCAGATGAGAAGATCGTCTACCTCAGTACCTAGCAATATAGCAGAGGGGGCTGGCAGAGATACCGTTAAGCAATTCATTCAATTTTTGAGTAACGCTAAGGGATCTTTGAATGAACTGGAGACTCAGTACGATATTGTTGAGCGCAGAGGGTATGTTGATCGAGAGTCCATCTCTAAAGCACGTGAAATAATTACTCAGATCAGCAAATCAATGTGGGGCTTCCGTAAATGGATTCAGAATAAATAACAGAAGAGCAAGATTCTTTGACTTTTATAGATAAACGGGATAAGAATGGTCAACCAAATGGTCAACTTTTTTATCAAATGAAGTGAGCTGATACCCGCTAACTAATTGACTAAACTACTGATATTCCGCGCCCGTAGCTCAGCTGGATAGAGCACCAGGCTTCGAACCTGGGTGTCGGCCGTTCGAATCGGTCCGGGCGTACCAATAAAAACAGGCACTTTCAACGATAAATTGTAGGTGCCTTTTATTATGCCAATTGCCTGTTGTACTTTTGTTGTACTTTTGTTCTTCGCTACCCCTTGATAAAAATGACCCCCTGATATTATCAAGAGAAGCCTTCCGACTTACAACAACCCTCTCTCCACAAAGCTCAGATACTCTCCATCCCCCACAATAATATGATCAAGCACCTTAATTCCCATAATCTCTCCAGCTTCCTTCAGTCTTCTGGTAATTGAAATATCTTCAGATGATGGCGTAGGATCGCCTGTTGGATGCTGATGCACACAAATGATCGCTGCAGCATTTGAGATGCAGGCTGTCTTGAAAACTTCTCTGGGATGGACGATGCTCTGATTGAGCGAACCGATGCTCACCAAGTCCATGCAGATAATCCGATTCTTACCGTCAAGATGTAGAGTTATGAACTGCTCTTTTGTTTCGTGCATCAAGAAGCGGAATGTTTCAAAGACCTGACTTGGTGATGTGAACCTGTTGCCGGTTTTCAGATAGTTGGTTATTTCTTCTTTAACGGTCAGCGTTTCATACACCGCTTTTATCTGTCTGAATTTTATGGTGCGGGGTTTGTTGGTAACTTCCTCTTTTCCGAATAATGTCTCGATAGTCATTTTATTACCTCCAGAAACGCAAAAGGAGCATTAGCTATAAGCTGTTGCCCCTTTGTGCGCTCTATGTGTTGGATTGATTTTTGTATGCTTAGTTGCACTCTTCTCCGAATTTGCAGTTAAGGATATAATCTGCCGCCTTCTGTGCCTGTGCAGCTGCCATAACAATCAGCTTTTTGTCTTTCTTGATAAGATTTAGCCAGCCATCTATGTATGAAGCTGCCAAATCTATAGTCTGATTACTGATACCTGCTACCCCGCACAACATGGAACTAGTCAGTTCTGCAACCAGTTCTTCAGTTCCGTAAGACTCTGAGCCAAACTCATATCTCTCCATTACCTCTTTTCTCGCAAGTCGTTTCTGATGACCTGTACTGTGAGCAAGTTCATGGAAAAGCACTGAATAAAATTCCTCACTTCTTTCAAATCTCTCTTCATACGGCATTTTGATACTGTCACTATCCAACAGCTTCCAGAATACGACCAAAGATGCTTTCTCTCCTTTTCTGACAGTACCATTCTTCTCCTCTGCCTGTTTGTATGTCAGCCAATATGGAGAGGAGTACTGTTGACAGCCAAGCAGAAAAACGTTAATGCCTCGATACTCTTTTCCGGTTATCAGATTCTTTGGCATTGCATTTACTGTTGTCCATGGTTTACGCCAAGGGACTGTTCCCTGTTCCAGTAAGTTGATAATTCTGTCTGTGACGATTTGATAGACGTCCATGATGATGCTCCTTTCTGAGATTCCACCTGATGTGGTGATGAAATGAAAAAGGCTGCGATCCCCGAAAGGAAGCAGCCGATTTGATAGCCAGTAAATTGATGAGATTGATTGAAGGTAAGGCGGTCAGGCTGGCAGCCAACCCCCAAACTAAAAAAGCCAATCACACCCGTTAAAAGGAGATTGGCTTACTTAGAATTTTAACGATAATTTAACTAACTGCTAAAAAGTAGGGGGTTAATATATTTGACCCATAGCTGAGTATTCTTTTTGGATTTAAACGTCTCTACCATTGCGTACCGAAGCGAGATGATAAAATATGGAGGTGTATTTGACGGGTGTCACACCCCTCATGATGGGGTGGTTTCACTATTGAACTATACACTCTGCACTCGAACGGGTGAAATATGTTGAAAGGATAGTTGCGCTCAGATAGCGGATGGTGTTAGGCAAATTCAAATTAAGGATACGTATCATTTTATCATAAGTCCAGCGGACTTTTCGGTTCTTTAACTGTCCGCACCGGCACGCAATGTGTGTAGATCATCGTCGTTTTCAGACTGGAGTGCCCGAGCAGGGTCTGGATCACCCGGATGTCATAGCCTGCCTGCAGCAGATGGGTGGCAAAGGAATGACGAAACGTGTGTGAGGTGACCCGCTTGGGGATTTTTGCCTTGCGAACTGCCGGATACAACGCCTCTTGAAGTTCAGATTCATGGAGATGCCAGCGCCGACGTTGACTGGTTTCTGCCACCAGCGTCAGGTTTTTCTGCGGAAAAAACCACTGATGGAGAAACTCCTTCGGTGCCGAGGGATACTTCTTTTCCACAGCATCATCCAGAAAGACCCCGTCATATCCGGCTACCAAGTCTCTATCATGCAGTTCACCGATCTTCCTGATCTGCACCTGCAACTCCGGCAGAATAGCCTCCGGGATCGGCACGGTACGATCCTTTTTCCCCTTGCCATGAATGGTGAGTTTTCCTGCGTCAAAATTGAAATCCCGCACCCGCAGTTGCAGACATTCGAACTGTCGCAACCCGCAGCCGAACAGAAGCTTCACCACCAGATCAAATGGATATGAAAGCTGCGCCAGAATAGCCTCTATCTCGGTTCGTGACAGGACGGTCGGGATGTAGAGGGATTTTTTTGCCCGTGGTACATCCTTTAACTCGCCGAATTCATTCTTCAAACCATGGCGATAAAAAAACAAAAGCGAATTAAAGGCCTGATTTTGGGTGGTTGACGCCACACAGCATTTGACCGCCAGGTGAGTCAGGTATGCTTTAACATCATCCCCGGTCAACTCCTGAGGCGGCTTGTTTTTCAGGAACTTTTGGAACTGTCTGGACCAGTTGGCGTATGTCTTCAGCGTCTTGCGTGAATAATGACGAACCTTGATCTCATTCGCCATGGACTCAAGAACCGCATCCCATTCCGGCGAGTCCGATTTTTCCTGATAACCGGATTCGGAATACCGCGACCTGCGTGCCACATTAGCCGGCTTCACCGGTTCTGGTGACGGTTCCGGAACAGAGGCGTGAACCGCCGTATCACGTGCAGGAGGACCGGCAGAGCATTCCTTAAGCATTGTAAAATAAAGAGTTACCGCGTGGTGCGCCTGCCGTCGCAGATTTTCCGATTGCCCTTTATTTTTAAGCTTATCGTTGAACTGACGCCATCGTACCGACTCATCCCCCTCAACTTTGTACTTCTCACAAAAATCGAGAAAAAAACGGAGCCATTTCAGATAGTCAGACAGCAACTCACTTTTAACGCCTCTGCCGCCAAGATACATTCGATATGCTGACAGAAGTTGACCCGACAGCTGGATCATAAGCGTTTCTCTTTCGTGAAAATTATTTTACAAAGTGGCAATAATTACCGTATAGTGCCGATAATTTTGCAGTTCGTCAATGCAGCAAATGGTGAAGCCCGATGCTGAAAGATATGAAGTCGTACAATCATTTGAAACCAGGACAGAAAGGTACCAAACGTCTGGTAGAACAGTATGGTGATGCGCTTCTTTGTGTCCGTTACCGCTACGATGCAAAGCGCGGCATTCGCCTTAAAACCGTAGAAATTGTGGTCGAAGAGAAGTCAAGTATCCCGTGTCATTTCAAGGATGGAGATATTGTATCCGTCTCAGTACATTTTGAAGAATTGGAACTCCGTGAACAACTCCGTACATTACGGGCACGCTGGGATGCACAGGCAAAATTATGGTTTGTACCATATCGCTTGATACGAGGCACACCACTTGAGGCGCGAATAGTAATGGAATAATATCTGGCAAAGACACCTATATAGGTGACCACAACAAGTAACTTATATAAGCAACAAATAACCTATATAGGTAGTATGTTACCTATATAGCTATACCGTATATAACCGAGTTGAACAATAAAATGAAAAAGAAAATATTAAAAATAATCGGAATCATATTTGCCATCGGAGCAGTCATTGCTGCAATCGAGGTTAAGGGGCGCATTTACGCGAACTATACCGGCGAGCTAAAGGCAACAATAAATGGTATCTCTGATGCGGAGACCGCCAAACTCCTCAGCCTTACCAAGCAGGCAGGACATGAATGGTATGCCGGAGATTATACTGGCACTACTGAACATGGAATCATTGCACTAAAAAATGGTGAAGTAGTGAAATTCGCCTTCATTTCCCATCACACGAGTAAAGACGGAAACAGCCATTCATACTTCAAAGGAAAAGAATACAAGAGGTACGTAAGAGGCTGGTTTTGCTGTGAAGTAGAATTTGGCAGTGAAAAACAACCTAAAGATACTGCTGAACTGGATGCAATCCTATCAAAATATGATGGGATACCTCCATAAAGACAGGCAACCGAGTCTGCATTCATATTTCCGAATCAAAAAGATGGATACAAATTGAAAAAACTGATTTTCATAACTGTTGTTGTAATTCTTGTCTCAGTCGTTGCGCTTACCTTTGTAGCCAAACGCATGGACAACCCAGTGCCAGAAGGTGTTGCAGCAGACAAGATTCTCATCGAAAAAAGCAAACGCCGCCTGACGCTATTAAACAAAGACAAAGCGATAAAAGCCTATGTTGTCTCACTTGGTAAAGAGCCAATGGGCAAAAAAACAGAAGAAGGAGACGGACGAACGCCAGAAGGAATTTATACGATTGACCGGAGAAAACTTAAAAGTAGCTATCACCGTGCGTTGCATGTTTCCTATCCAAACACTGAGGACACAGCCCAAGCAAAAGCAAGAGGCGTATCTCCTGGCGGTGACATCATGATACATGGGTTACCGAACAGTATTGGCTTCATTGGCAAACTTCATACAAAAAGAGACTGGACGCTTGGCTGCATTGCCGTGACAAATCCAGAAATCGAAGAGATTTGGCGTGTGGTTCCTGACGGGACTACTGTTGAGATAGTGCACTAAGATCGAGTGTCCAACCATCGGCAAGACCCGCCGAGGGCGGGTCAGCCTCAGCCCCGTTATACGAGTGGCTTAATGGTCATTATTGCCCAACCATCTGCCAGCCCGTAGACAGGCCCACGCAGAATGTAGGTAATGTCAGCCAAAATAGAGCCGCCTGTGTATTGCAATGGTTTACCCATCATTTCAGATGTGCCGCGCATTTCTGAGCCAGAATATTTTGTTTCCCGGAGTTGAACCATATCGCCAACTTTGAAACCTCGATCATCGTAGCGGATTTCCCAAGTTTTTTCACCAGAGATAACCGCTTGAAATACTTCTGAATCCGTTTTAAGGTCATGGCATTTTTGCACTTGATACTCCTTTCGTATAATCATTGTTATATTTCTAAAATTGATAGCACTCCGGTTTCGGAGCAGATAAATCACACTTCCATTCATCTTTGCACTTGAGGTACTTTTTACATTCCAAACAGCAGAGTTCTTTCCCTGCCTTGCATTCTGCGTCTTTGCATTTCATTGCGGCCTCCATGCTAGATAAATTACTACGGAGGAAACAACAATCATCAGCAGAGCAAAAAGAGCTTGCCAAATGGTTGCTGACTTAAATATTACCCA
>CAJBRY010000498.1 GCA_903958085.1 uncultured Geobacteraceae bacterium | reverse complement strand
ACAAACAAGCGGTGATTTAACCTGTTAATTGCAGCCGCTCAAAACAAATTGCTAAAGGCTGGAAAAATGAATAATCGCATTCGTAGCCCCTGCCAGTAAGCTCGGGCTTTTTTATTTTGACAGATAATAATGTCACGGCGGGTTGATTTACAGCAACTTGCAGCCGCCGTTAAAAAAAGGTGCTAAACAGCCGACAACCCTGCGGCTTGATTTTGGCCGTGGGGTTTTTTGTTGGCGCAAACTGATGCGTAAGGAGAGATAGAAACATGAAGTATTCAATTATCGTTGATAGGGGAACAGATACATATGGCCATAAAGACTATCGTCCATTGTTCACAGAGCATTTCACGGGGCCACACTATCTATATGTAAAACGTGAACGTCCGAAGATTATGAAAAGATTACTCAGGACAGTGAAGAGCACCAAGGGGAGGATAACAAGCATTAGAAGTGTTTTCAGTTCCGATGGAAAATGGGTGAAAATCATTCACGTGCAGTAGGGTTATAAGCGGAATCATAGCCCGTTAGTATATCTTGAATACGTTGTGGAAAGGATAAAATATGGCAAATAAAGGAATATGCCCAACGTGTGGGAAAACGAATGTCCCCAGAGGAATGCACTGCCGGGAATGTCTTTGTGATATTTTAGGCGGTCAGCCTATTGGCTCATCACGTAGGTTGAGATTAGATAATCGAAATCTCAGAAGGAAACCGACACCACCGAAATCAATAGCGGAGCTGTATGAGTTTGCATGAAAAATAAAACGACAATGGGGCTCATGCCCAAAGGAGGAATTATGAGCAAAAATAAGTCAAGGAGCAATATACCTAAACTTAAGATTGGACCAAAGACAATGGATGGAGCTGGCTCTTCAATAGAGGAAGCCTCGCCGACATCGAACAAGCCGCAGAATCTACCGGATGAGTGCGAGTTAGCGGCACACCGGCTATACGAAAAAGCCATGCAGGAATTTATCTCCAAGAAAACTATTCGGAACAACCAGGTAAACCTAACACCTGCGCAAGCGGTAGCAAAGTTACAGAAGGCGTTCCCGAATTCAGAAGTGCGGTTGAGCAGGGAGGGCGATCCGGAGTTATCGAGCGTGCTGATAAGCTCTTATCCGCAATCAAGGCAATCAAAGACAAGTACGCCACCAGAGCAATCAGAAAAGATTATGGCAAGCACATCCGTAACTACGAAACCGTTGTCCCCTATGCAGGAGAGTCTCAAAGCGCTCAGGGAGAAACACGCGGACGTATTAATGACACCGGAGGAATCGGAGGTATTCAACAAGAAGCATGGAATATCGTTCGCGCCGGGGAACGTGCAGGTGACACTGGTGCGGAATCAGGAACCCAAGCAAAAGCAAGAGACGAACGAGCTGGAAGTGATGAGCGAGGAAGAGGAGAAGAGGTTCGTCCAGCATCTAAAGGACCGTCAAGAACAGGGGCCAATCGGAGACGAGTACCTAATAAAGAATCCAAGATTATTCAAGGGACAAAAGACCAAAGACTGAAAGATTTGACATCGGGGGTATACGCGGAGACTTGATCTTGGTAAGGTCAATTGGGTCCCGATGGTGCCGGAGACTATTAAGAATGCGTCAAGGATTGTGTTTGATGATAGGATTGACGAATTTACAAAGTTGCCACGAAATACCTTTATTTATGTCCGGGCTTATCAGGATGGCAAACGTCACATAGTTATTGTTGATCAAAAAGGTGGTCTGCTTACACAGTATCCGGTACACGCATTTAAACTAACAGATTTGGCGGCGATAGATTTGATGGAAGTTGTAGGGAAAAGGAAATCGGCTACCCCAGCAGGCACCAACCCCGTCACCGCTGCCTCACAGATTGCTGGCTCTCAGCAAGCGGTATTCCAGGAATCAGGTGATAGAATATCTCAAGAAAAAAGAAAAGTCAAGGAAGGGAAATATCGAAAAAACAAACGCGGTTTTGGCCTCGGCAGAAAAAGTCCTGCCTAAACAGGAGAATACAACACCGATATACATTTTACCTAAAGCAGGAGGGGGAAGATGGATTGCCTGGAAGCTACGATAGAGGATCAATGGAGGGCGAGTCAGCCAAAGATGTGTCAGGAGCAAGACAAGAAAGGGCTACTGAGGCCAGCCTTGGAACAGGCGAGGGAGAGAATGTCCCAGGAGATGGTGTGGCTAATCCGGAGGGGGATGCAGCATTGGCAGGCGGCGGAGATAGCATTGGCGAACGTCAGTCTCCCATCGGAAGAGCAACAGGATACATTGACTCCGGATCAGCAACTGTTCACTTCTACACCAACAGACAGCAGCGACTCCAATCAGGAGCCCGTGCAGCCAAGGGTGCTGTCTCACCAGGAATTTATGGACGGATTGCCGAACTTTCAGGGAATCAGGATCGGGGGGAAGTACTTCCCAAATTTGAAGCTGAAGAAGTAGCCCCGGCTACTATCACGACAAATTAGCCGCAGAGTGCACAATGCTAGAGGAGGATAAATTATGGTAGTCTTTCAGGAGATGGCGAGACAGTGGTGGGCGGAGTACCTGCCGGAGCTAACCAAGGAACTCAAGAGAACGGGGCAGTGGATCGAAATGACGGACAAAGCGGGGGAGAACGCGACGATGGAGTTGATCGCCCGCCTCCGGAACGGGGAGAATTACCAGGCAGCGAGGGAAATAGTGGAGAGACAGTACCTGCTGTTGCCCCCGGAAACTGACGAATAGGTGCAAGATGCTTTACAAATCAACTGCGACGGGCGTTATTAGGATTGATTTGTAAGAAACAAGAATGTATAGGAGTGCATCTGAAAAAATAAACGCAGGAGGCACTAAATGAACAAAGGACAATTGATCGCGGAAGTAGCAAAGGTTACGAGCACCAAGAAAGAAGCAGGACTGGCATTAGACGCAACATTGGCGGCAATTCAGAAAGCGCTCAAAAAAGGCGATACCGTTACACTCGTGGGATTTGGCACATTTAAAGTCACCAAGAGAAAAGCCCGCGTAGGCCGGAATCCGCAGACAGGCGCTGCTCTTAAAATAGCAGCAAAGAAAGTTCCCGTATTTAAAGCTGGTCAGGGTCTCAAAGACGCAGTTAAGTAGAACGAGCACAAGCCATTTTTACACATGTTCATTGAGTCGTCTCACTCTCCGGTGTGGCGGCTCTTTTTTTATGCAAGCCTGCACATTTCATTGATAACTGGTCGAAAGGTGCAGGCTTTTCAGCTTGAATTTCTGGAATGTTGGCGGGATGATGCCTTCCTGTAATCCACACATAGTCAAACCCGACAAATATGCGTGACTTCAATTCGTTATAAACACAATTCAAGCCATAATTTTGTGGAAAGGTTTACTTGACATACAAGCGCGGCTTACCTATACTACATTCCAATGAAAGCAAGTTCTTATCAATTCAATACAGGAGGAAACTAAAATGTTGAAATTGATTGCAGGATGCACGGGAATTATCATATCGCTGCTTGCCACCGCCGTCTTGGCAGGGGGTCCGCAACAACAACTCGCGGAATGCCGCGCCGATAACAAGAAGGCTTACAACGAGGTGGAAATGCTGTGTCGACAAGCACGTACTTCGGGTAATATGGGGAGCGATAGAAATGCATTTACGGCCGCCGAATATAAGCTTCAAGACCATGGGCGATGGAACATGAGCGAGCGCTTGACGTTGCCGGCATGCCAGGAGCTGAAGCGGCAAATCGCACAAGATCGCGCAGACATCCAGAGAATGATGCAACCACGCCGCCGTTAATTTCCCCTGGCAATCCCTGGTGCAAAGCCTGGGGTCATGGGGGCGGGTCTTGAAATATAAGTATTTTATCTAACCAGCACCATTCCTACGATTTCCGCGGTTGGAGTTTTTTTCAATCGCTGTTTTGTTTTGAGAGGTGCTCCTGAGAAACAAAAGGGGTCAGGTTTTGAAATGACAGTTTTTATCTAAACCCCGCTATTCCGCCCTTTGCATTGTCTATCTTTGAAGCTTTGAAGTGGCAATCCTCACCGCAATTACAAACCAAAAACACTTGATTTGTAGATAGGGACAGAGATTCCGTTGATTAAGTAATTATTTTTACGCATGCCTTCCTGTAGTCAGTAAAACATCAACCTCAACAAAAATGCACGAGTTCAATCCGTAATAAACGCAATTCAAACCATATTTTTGTAGAAATACTAACTTGACATACAAATGCGGCCGCCCTATACTTTCTTCCAATGAAAGAAAGGTCTTATCAAACAGAATCGACAGTCAAGACGCAAGGTCCCGCTGATTCCGTTTTGGGCGCGGAATATTTTCAAGAGTTATTGCAACGTGAGATCACCGCGCAAAACGAACGACATTTAGTTGCCTTGATTGTTGCCACCTGCGTAGCAGTGATTGCATACATCGGATACGACTATCTCACATTACCCTTGCTCTGGTCTCAAATGGTTGTTTGGAGGCTGCTTGATATTCTTTGTGGCATTGTTGTAATAGTTCTTTTCTTGCGAAAGAGCATTTCCGGACTTACCGCTTGGGGGATATTCGCAGTTTTTAACGCCTTGCACCTAACCTGCTTTGCCTCCCTTTACGAAGATCGCATCCACTTAATTGCCGCGAACGTAAACCTTAGTGTGGCCATGTTCATACTGCCTCTGGCACTTTTGACCTATCCCATAGGCTTCAGCATATGCATCACTTTAGTTTTCATAACCAGCTATCTATTCTGGAATATTTTGAATAGCCCTGTTTCATTTTCTGATATTTTGATTAACGGAGGAGCATTCAATATCTTCGCCATGTTGGTGTCCGTCCTCGGCCATTGGTCAAAGGTTCGCTCAACAAAGCAGCTGGTTAAGTTGAAATTGATCATTGAAACCAAGAATCAGGAGATTCTCGAACAGAATCACAAACTGGAGTTACAAGCCACCTACGATGCGCTAACTGGTGCCTTTAATCGTGTTGCCGGGTTGAAGATTCTGGAGGATCGCATCGGGCTGAATCAGCGCGATGGGCGTGATCTGACCATCGTCTATGTCGATGTTGATAATCTGAAAACAACCAATGACGGCCTCGGGCACAAATTTGGCGATCAACTCATTGTGGGCGTGGTCGAATCGATGCGCAGCACCATACGCGATGTCGATTTGGTGTGCAGGGTGGGCGGTGACGAATTTTTGGTGGTAATGAGCGATTGCGAATTGACTGAAGCAAAACGCATCATGGGCCACATCTGCGCGCAACTTGAACAGCGTTCAGAAGGTAGTCCGTTCCCCTTCGAGATCAGTTGGGGCGCGTTGAGTTACAACAAAGGCGAATTCGAGTCGCTGAACGAGTTTATTGAAGCTGCAGACCACCTCATGTACGAGGCCAAGCAGGAAAAAAAGCGTTTATTTCGATAATGTAGCTTTACAACGCCATATAGCCGTGTGAGCTACGCCCGATGACCAGTTCGCGCTTGCCGTTATTTGCGGGGCGACCAATCAGGGGATTGTATTCGAGCACGTTCATGGCCTCGATAATTTCCCGAATACGAACCTCTGGATTTTCAACCTGATATTGGGCTAGGCGCTCATCCTCTTCGGCAGATAGCCAATCTTTTTGAAGCGCGGACTCGCTGAGCAAAGTGTTCTCCATTCGTTCTCTACATGACATAATCTGATTTTATTCTTGTTGTTAATGTGATATTTTTTAAATACTACATTATTTGCTGAGGATGTTATGGTTGAAAGGTTTTAGTCAATGAACAAGGTCGTAATCCGCAAAGGGACTTATCTTGGGCGCAGAGCCGTTTTCATGGATAATGGCACATTAAGCCTCGCTCTTTTGCCGGCTTTTGGTTTTAAGATGGCTTCATTATTTTACAAACCAACCGGTTTTGAGAGTCTTTTCCAACCTACCGCCAAAAGTTACAAAAAACTTACGCCCGGAGCCTGTTTTGAAAAATATGATACTTCGGGATGTGATGATATGCTGCCGACAATAGATGCCTGTACCTGTCCCGGAAGTGAATATCAGAGCGCACGCCTGCCAGACCACGGTGAAGTGTGGGGTCGTTCATGGTGTGTTAATATCATTGACGATAGCGTTAAGGGCAGTGTTGAACTCGATTGTATGCCGATGAGATTTACCCGCACTGTATCATTTGATGCTGAACATACGGTCCGGTTTGATTACATCGCTCAGAATTTGGGAAAAACCACGTTGCGGTTTCTCTGGACACTT
>CAJBRY010000497.1 GCA_903958085.1 uncultured Geobacteraceae bacterium | reverse complement strand
GTGAGTCTTCCCACTCATTGAAATCTTCCAGAAAATCTTTGATCTTCGGAATCAGTCCAGTTTCATGTTCTTGCAAATAGTCCTCAAACAGTTCTTTTTCATACTTGAGAATTGGACAATCCACATCCCAAACAACCCAAATAAATTTCCCCTCTTCCTTAATCAAATCAAAAGGAAAAAGCCGACAATCAAAGGGACGCAAGCGATGTTCACGACATAACCCCGTAGTATCCAAATACGCGCATGGTGATTTTGTATTGATTTCGGGCAATTCCTTTTTTTCTTCCGTTGTAGTGAATATTGAAAGACATAGATACCCAGTACAACACCAGCTTTTACATGGTATGCACGGTTGCCATAAGCTAGAATTCATGGTTTATTTTCCCCTCAAATTATTTATTAAGCTGCTTGCTCCTCAAGCTTTCTTGCACACAATTTGGATAACACCAACAAATCTTATCTTTCAGTTCTTCGTTTGAAAATATACTTACAACTAAAGGAGCTATGCCAAATTGTTCTTTTACTTTCAAAAATGAATTGCCCACAATATTAACTGTAAAATCGGATTCCTCACCGTTAGTTAAAAAGTTTTCCAGCAAAACACCGAAGCACAAAAACAACGCGAAGAATTTCTGATAATAATTTACCGCCGTTGCACCATGAGATTGAATCCAATCTGACATGTCGTATAGTTCGCATTCATCTACGTTTGCTGATAACAGACTGTGATGAAAATCAACCAAACTTTCTCCCCAAACGGTCTGAACTTGGCTAATGGCCTTGTTGTCATTGGCTTTGACATCGACAATCTTTTCATAGCGTGTTATCGCATTCCCGTTTTTGTCTCGCCTCTCGAAAATCTCCATTTTGCCCAAGCCAAGCTTATCCAGGCTTCTTGTACAAAATTTATCCTCGATATATTCAAGACCAAGCGGCTTGAGTTTTAAACTTCTTGCCAACTCGCTAAATTTTTGAAATTCGCAATCAAAAACTATGATATTCCTGAACAGCACCGCCCGTGGTTCGTTCCTGAATACCTCCGGAATGTCGCCCCCCAGATACTCCGCCACCCGTTGCCGCAGTACTTTATCCTGCCATCTGCGCCGTATTTCTTCCTCTGCCTCTTCCAGGGTTGTGTAAATGTCCATGCTAGTTACCTTTCCCCGTAGAGATAACAGCAAGGCTCACCGAAACTTGGCACAAAACCTTCAGTGCATTCCACTTTCCCAAAACTCTCCGACAGCAATCCGCGCAATCTGTCCACTACTCGACCGCCACCGTCGAGCATCAAGTCGGTTGCCCCGGCATAGACCGCAATCCATCCCCCCCATTTAAGGGTTGCGCTGGATGCAGAAAAAATCCGGCTGTAGAATTCTGCCCCTTGTTCCTGGTCGTAGCCAACCGGAAAATCGGTCAGGTCGCAAATAATGCCATCAAAGGCGGCAGATCCTACGCGCGGTAAAAAGGTGAATGCATCCTCTACAATCAATTCAACGCGGGAATTTTCAAAAACTGTCTGGCCTAAATGATCTCGTGCGGCTGCGACAACCGCACCGTCCAGTTCAACTACCGTAACGTGAAGTTCCGGGTTGATCACTAGAGCTTGGGCTGCAACATCGCCGTCACCGCCGCCCAGAATCAAAAGCTTGCGGTCAGATAGACGCAGCTTGTGCAGTACAGCACGGTCGTATAACTCATGGTCGCTTTCGGCGGTCTGGATTACATCGTCCAATAGTAGGCATCTGCCAAATTGGGATGTGTCACAGACTGTTATTTCTTGATAGGGAGAACGGGAGGTATGAAGCAGTTTTGTTACCGGGATACGGAGATTGTCACCAGAAGCGCATAGTATATCAAAGTGGCTCATAAGCAGGAAATTTCCTTGAGAACGTCTTATAAGAATCCAGGGTAGTTATATTGGTATATTTGTTACGAGAGTTCAACAGCGGGACATCTTTCGCGTTGCTCACAATGCACTACGGTGTCAAAAGATGGAAGTTGAACAGGTTCAGAGTCAGCCTCGAACCTGTATCCACGGCGTAGAGACGTAACGCGGGTGCGCTCGTGTCGGATAGCCGCCGATATTTTCTGGACTATGGAACTGGTTTCATTCTCGTCACCACAACTGAAAACGTCACAAGCCACATAACCATTTTCGGGCCATGTGTGAACTGATACATGAGAAGCGGAGAGGAGGATATAGCCGGTGACGCCATGAGGAGCAAAACAATAGAAATGACGGTTGAGGATTTCGATATCCGCGCCCTCAAGAGCAGAATCAAGTATCGATTCCCAGAAATCTTGAGAATTGATCTGGTGCTGACAGCAGCCGAAAAATTCGACAAGGTGATGAATGCCGTCCGGTGGACTGTTGGGAAGTGGCTGATCGGTCATACAGCCCACCCACCCCGAACGCAAAACAGCCGACGCCTCGCACAAAATGCGAAATGTCGGCTGTTGTTGTAGTAAATAGCAGAAAGGTCAGTTATTAAATAAAATCTGTCTGTCTGTCTGTCTGTCTGTCTGTCTGTCTGTCTGTCTGTCTGTGCAAGATCGTTGCCATATAGCACCCTGAATTCTACGATTTAATGCCGGGGATTATAGCTACTTTATTAGGATTTTCAAGTAGAATTACAGGAAATTACAAGCACCAGATCACTTAACCCCTCCACTCTGCCGCAAAGCCTCATACAGAACAATCCCAGCTGATGTAGAAAGGTTGAGGCTCCGCACATTTCCTGAAGGCATAGGAATTGTGAATGACGTCTCCGGATTTGCCAGCAGCAAATTTTCAGGCAAGCCTTTGGTTTCCTTGCCGAACACTATATAATCACCCGGCTGAAAACCGGCATCAAGATAACTCCGCTCAACCTTGGTGCTAAGGTAGAAAAAACGCCCTTCTGTAGCCTGCTTTTTAAGCGTTTCAAGATCAGGCCAACGATTTAAGGCAACAAATTCCCAATAATCAAGACCAGCCCGTTTCAGGTAGCGATCGTCAAGAGAAAATCCGAGTTGTCCCACCAGATGTAGAACCGTTCCGGTCGCAGCACATAAACGCGCGATGTTGCCGGTGTTTGGAGGGATTTCAGGTTCTATGAGCACAATATTGAATGGTTTCATAGTTGAAATGTATACCATTATTCACGGCTGCCATGCTTGCATTTTTTTCTCTGCAAGGCTATTGTGTCAGTTCAAATTTCATTGTATCTGGAGATTCAGTCATGAAAATAATTGTAACCGATGAAGTTTCTGCAGAAGGTCTGGCACTTTTAACTCAGGAACCCCGCATCAAGCTTGATATCAAGCTCGGCTTGAAAAAAGAGGAACTGTTGGCGGTGATTGGCGACTATGAGGTCATTATAACCCGCAGCGGCACGACCGTGGACAAAGCGCTCCTGGATGCCGCCACCAATCTCAAAATGGTAGCCAGAGCCGGCGTAGGAATTGATAATGTAGATGTTGAATATGCCAGTTCCAAAGGGGTCATAGTCGTCAACGCCCCCTTCGGCAATACCAACAGCGCGGCAGAGCACACCATGGCGCTGCTGCTTTCATTCTGCCGAAATGTTCCCGTCGCAAATAACAGTCTCAAATCAGGTGAATGGAAGCGGGCACCGTTTACCGGCCATGAACTGAAAAGCAAGATTGCCGGGGTAATCGGAATAGGCAAGGTAGGAGGTCGCGTTGCCACTCGTCTCAAAGCTTTTGAATGCGAGGTGCTGGCGTGTGATCCATACATTTCAGTCAAACGTGCGCAGGATCTCGGCGTTAAGCTCGTATCCCATGACGAAATATACAAGAACTGCGACATCATTACAGTTCACACTCCACTCAACGAAGAGACAAAAGGGATGATCGGCGCCCGCGAATTCGGTCTTATGAAAAGCGGCGTTATTGTTCTAAACGTTGCCCGCGGTGGCATCATTGAAGAACAGGCTATGCTGGACAACCTTAACTCCGGCAAGGTAGTCGGTGGTGCCTTTGACGTATGGAGTGAGGAACCACCTGCAACAGAGGTGCTGAAACAGTTGATTGCCCATAAAAACCTGGTCGTTACTCCGCATCTCGGTGCAAATACCTTTGAAGCACAGGTTAACGTAGCAATTGATGTATCACAGGAAATTGTAAACTACCTGGATGATAAACCGCTAGAAAATGCCGTAAACATTCCACGCTTCGATCTGGCTCTCATGGATCAGATGCGTCCCTTCCTCAATCTGATGAGCGTAATGTGCGACTTTGGGATTCAGCTTCTTGACAGCAATCCGGAAAAACTCACCTTCACATACTCCGGCAGTATTGCTCACTACGACTGTTCACCATTAACAGTCTGCGGCCTCTCTGCTCTGCTAAATCGGATGGTGGATCAGGATGTCAATATGGTCAACGCTTCGTTGATTGCCGAGCAGATGGGTATAGTTGTAGAAGAAACCAAATCAACTCACGCCGACGCCTTCTCCAATGTCATAACACTGATAGCAGAAGGTGGCGGAAAACGGCGACTGATATCAGGCACACTGTTTGAGGGGGCACCGCGTATTGTCAAACTGCGCGACTACACTATGGATTTTGCGCCGGAAGAACATATGCTTCTTTTACATTACGGTGACCGCCCCGGGATGATAGGAAAAATCGGCACCATCATGGGGCAGCACGAAATAAACATCGCCTCAATGAACCTTGGGCGCAGCGAGAAAAAAGGGGAAGCGATGGTCATACTATCCCTAGATTCGGCTGTACCGGCACCAGTCATTGAAGAAATTCAGACTGCAACTGAAGCTTCATTTATCAAAGCTCTCCACATGAGAGCCGGAAGCTGTACCCGTGGTTGCAGCGCCTGCGCTTCTTGAGACCATGCAATTCCCTCAGATCGACCCTGTTTTTTTGAGCATCGGCCCGCTCCACTTTCGCTGGTACGGGCTGATGTACGTTCTATCTTTTATCGCTACCTATCTGATCCTTCGCTCTGAAGTCGCACGAAAACAACTTTCTCTGACAAAAGATGACGTTGCCGACCTGGTTTTTTTTGGTGCAATGGGTGTTGTTCTGGGAGGGCGCCTGGGCTACATCCTGTTCTATAACCTCAGTTTTTATCTTACGAATCCCCTCAAACTCTTTGCCGTATGGGAAGGGGGAATGTCATTTCATGGCGGCTTTTTGGGTGTAATAGCTGCATTTATATTATTTGCCCGAAAAAAAGGGATTTCCTTCTGGACTCTGATTGATATGGCAGCACTCTGTGCGCCCGTAGGCCTGGGACTCGGCAGAATAGGCAATTTTATCAACGGTGAATTGTACGGTCGTCAGACAGATGTTACCTGGGGAGTTATTTTTCCTGGCAGCGATGGAACTCCCCGTCATCCTTCTCAGTTGTATGAAGCTTTTCTTGAAGGATTTATACTTTTTTTCATCGTGCGATTGATGTCACGGAGCAATCCGGCAACCGGAATTGCCGGTTGGACTTTTGTTGCGGGTTATGGCCTGTTCCGTTTCATTGTTGAATTTTTTCGGCAACCTGATGCCCAAATGGGAACTTTTTTCGAACTATTCTCAATGGGACAACTTTTAAGCCTCCCGATGTTTCT
>CAJBRY010000496.1 GCA_903958085.1 uncultured Geobacteraceae bacterium | reverse complement strand
AAACCCCATTGGCAGTTGCCTCTTCGTTCTTTTGGGCAATACACAAAAAAGATCTAGATAGTGCTCTTAAATTTATTGACCCTTCACAACAAGCAGACTTTGAAAAGCATTTGCATGCCGGGCTACCCTCCATTCCTGAAAACGCTAAATTTGATATTGAACAAGGGGCTCCAATTGACGGTAACCAGCATGCTGAAGTCTCTATAAAGAACGCAAATATTGGCATCGATTTGGTCCGATATCGAAACGGATGGTGGATAATTAAATAACCTGAATTTCTCGCAAAAAGTGTATTCAAGAAATAGAATAAAGAGACTAACCCCGCAAAAGTAGAAGGCTCATGGGTCGCGTCTCCAAATTTCAAAAAGTTAACAAACTGCAAATATTCCAACAAGCCCCATAGACGCCGACCACCCGAAAAAAATGGGCGGGCTGGTCATGGGGGCACCCCGTTGATCTAAAATAGCTAAGAACAATATTGGAGCAAAGAAATTATGTACAACCGACTTAAATGGTTATGTCTTTCTTTATGCGTCATAGGTTTTTTCATGTCCGGAATGATATTTAATTCTACTATAAGATACTCTGTCGCCTCGGCATTTTTTATTGGATTCATCATTATATTTATAGTTGATGGAGTGCGTGCCAAGCATACTTTCGATAAAAACGTGAAAAATGAAAACCAGGTAGAAGACGTAATTAGGGATATTAGTAATTCAGATCAGACATTTAGGGTGACCTGTCCTTCGGGAATTGGGCTTGGAATGTTTATTATGATAATTAGCGCACTGTTATTCTTTTCATTCAACTCTGATCTGTTGGATAAATCGTTTGGAACAGTAATGATTTTGTTTGGTTTTCATAGCGTTCTTGCAGCAATTCCCAGAATTGGTCGTCCTGTGCTGATACTTAACAAATCTGGATTTGATACACCGGAATACGGCCTTATCCCTTGGGACGAAGTAGAACTTATAAAGTTAACGACAAAAAAAATTGCGCATGTTCCAATATTTTCATTTCATTTTCATGTCCCAAACTTGGATCGTTATCGGCATCAATTTGGAAACTATCAAGCTTTCCTTTTTCAGTTCCATTCCAAGACGTCAAAAAAAATAGCCACTGTGACACTACGAGACGCGAACTAACGACCAGAATCTATTCACTATGTTGCTGAAGAACTCATGAAAAGAGCCACCACCAAAAATAACATATGACCAACAATCGGCAAGACCCGCCGAGGGTGGGTCAGCCTCAGTCTCGTTAGGCGAGTAAACTATGATAATTGACGAGAAATTTTTGTCTCGCATACTACGGATATTCGGATATTTCCTATTAACGTGGAAACTTCTGGCAGCAGTTTGTTTCTCAATTGCTGGCCCCATATTTATGCATATGAGGCTTCGTGAGCATCCTGAGTATGCTAATGACTGGATGACAGTCGAAGTAATTGTTCTTATTTATTTACTAGGTGCTTTAGCTGGGTATTTAATTATTAAAAAATATATGACCGCTGCTATTGTTTTTTTGCTTATTGGAGGGTCAATACTATATGCACATTATTTCTATATAAATAAGGCTGATGTAATTGGTCTTTTAGTTGCCTACTGGGAGCTTATCGTTTTACTTCCAATTTTATGGCAGTTGCGCAAGGGCCATGAATATGGACTGCATTAAGGAAAAAGGAATGAGAAGGCATATCTCAGGTCGTCCGCGACAATGTTTTTGTTTGACTGAATTCCAATTAGTGTATATACAATAATTATGATCTGGGACGAAACAAAACGGCATATAAACCTTGAAAAGCATCATCTTGACTTTGTTGATGCCGGTCTTGTTCTATCGAACCGCTACAGGTTGGAGTTTGAAAGTGTACGTAATGGAGAAGTCAGGCGTCAGACATTTGCGTATGTCGCCGAAGTATTGACCGTTCTTACGGTTATATGGGTTCCTGGCGAAAAACGGAGAATCATCAGTTTCCGTAGAGCCCACAAAAATGAAAGGGAGGCTTACCATGCCTGGCTTGAAAAAGAATTCAAAGACTGACTGGGAACGCGTACAGCGTGACGCTGCAACCGACGCTCCTATTACATACGATCCCGATACAGACCTGTACGATCCTAACGACCCGGCACAGGTGCAAAATTTCTTCACTTCGGCAAAGGTTGTTCGCAAACCTGGCAGGCCGAAGGCAGAGACGACCAAGATACCTACAGCCATCCGTTTATCATCTGATGTAGTCGAATACTTCAAATCTACCGGAGCGGGTTGGCAGTCACGCATTGACGCCGCCCTGCGCGACTGGATGGCCGGTCATCCGCTCAAACGAGCCTAAGCAGAATACCCAATGACAGAGTGCGTAAAGCAAAGGGATCGCGTTTCAATCTCAGAAATTACGAGAGTTGTCACGCGACCTTTCTTATTACCAGAGAGAGAATGTCCAACAAGTCAGAAACAGCGGCCTAAAACCGCCGCTGTTCTGCCAAACCGTTGAGCATGACAACAGAAGCAATTATTCCCGCATACTGGTTACCTCTAATTCCATTTCTAAATCAAATATGCTATAAATAGCTCATTCCTCAAGGGGGTGAGCTTATGGCACGTACAGCAGGCGGTCATTCATTGCTCGATAGAGCAAAGCATCTTTT
>CAJBRY010000495.1 GCA_903958085.1 uncultured Geobacteraceae bacterium | reverse complement strand
TAGTCCTTAAATTCATATACCAATTTCGTGCCTATAATGAATAATGTAGCTGCATAAAGAATCAAGCCCATTATAAAACAAGAAACGACATTGACAACAGTTGCTGAATAGGCACCAGCTACATAATGAACAGCTGTTCCTATAAAAAGTGAGGACAACAACTGTGCGAGAATATTTGCCCATATACTGATTTTAATGCCGGATCGCTCCAATACATATTTGTAAATGTAACAAAAAGATATAGATGTTATAGGCTGTGTCATTGCAATGCCGACAAAACCGAATTTAACTACAAAAACCGCCCCAAATCCCCACTCCATAATGACTAAAACAGTAGTCATTACAAGTATTATTTTGCTCTTGCCGAGTGCAAGTATCGCGCTGTACATCGGTAATAATATTCCAAGTGTTAACGGAGAAAAGCAGAACAAATAATAAGTGTGCAATGCTGGAAGCCACTTATCGGTATACAGCACATGGATCAAGTCAGGACCCAATGCAATCATCAACCCTGTTACTGGGAAGAGTATCAGAGTCATCATTCTGATGGAGCGTTCCACTGTTCTAGCCAACAGCAGATGGTCATCCTGTATTCGAGAGAACGAGGGGAAGGCTACCTTGCCGAACACTTCCGAGAGCATCAGCGGTGCAAAGGCGAAACTTTTAGCCCAGTTTATGTATCCGACCGCAGCGGCGCCAGCATAGATCCCAACAAAAATAGGAGTGACTGCATCCTTTACAAAAGCCATAATATTATTCCCCTGATAGGGAAGACCGAAACGCAGCAATTGTAGCACCGAAGCAAAATCAAATTCAAAACCGGGACGCCAGCGGGAACAGGTAAATACCGCCGCTACGGAAGATACGCTCCGGCAGATTGCGGCAACAACAAAACTCCATACCCCGAATCCGGCAAATGCCATACCCACTGCAACAGCATGGAAGGAGACGCTTTCGGCAATGTCAATCCAGGCAATTCGCTTGAAATCAAGGTTCCGTTCCAGCTGCAATATCGGCACACTTTTCAGCGACGAAACCACCAGAGATACCGCCATGGCTCTGACCAGCCAGACACCCACCGGAGGGAGTGAAGGATAAAAAGTCACCAGAAGCGGGGCAGTAAATATCAGTATGAGCGCCATACCCCATGCTATCGCCTGTTGAAACCAAAATATTGAAGAGAGTTCACACTGCTCAAGTTGATCTTTTTTCTGGATCAGAGCTGCACCCAAACCAACTTCCCCAAAGATGGAAAAAAACTGGACAATAAAACTTACAATTGCAAACACCCCAAAAATTTGAGGGGCAAGCAGACGGGCAAGTGCAATATTGGCAAGCAGGAAAATAAGTTTCGTAACTACCTGCCGCATCAGCAGGGAACCGATACCACCCAATGACCTCGCTTTTATTTCCTGAAAATCATCCACAAGGAGACCTAATTAAGATTTTTGGTAAACATCAGGGACATCATTACACGCACCAGTGACAAAAATCCTGCTGTCAGACACCCCCAAGCCATGAAGAGTCAGTATAAGATCATCTTTTCGTTTTAATGACGACACTACTATAGGGGGACTTTCACAATATACATCTGCTGCAATACTTTTAACCGGAACACCAAAAAAAGTGTCCCCCTGCCTTGTATTATCCATCACAGCCACCAATTCAAGCCCTGTCTCCTGAAGAGATAAATAGGCCACCTCAGCAACTTCGTCTACACCACAGAAAACCACCAGCCGCCATGAC
>CAJBRY010000494.1 GCA_903958085.1 uncultured Geobacteraceae bacterium | reverse complement strand
TTTGAACTGGCCATCAATGACATATCTTCCGTCTTGACCAGAATGTTGTTGCCTATACGAGCTGCGTCCAGTTTGTTTTTGCTGATTTGCTCGGTATTGGCAGAGGCGGTTATGTAAAAACTTAAAGATTCCTGGTAATCTCCAATGAGCGAAAGGACTTCATCTAATTTTCGATTGGTTTCAGGGACATGGTGGCAGGATGTGCAGTTGCGGGCAGCCTTCTCAAGACTTGCAACATTCTCGATTATGTAATCAAGATTGTGACCAAGATCCGTATTTACCGTGTAAAGGTCTGATTGAACTACCTGTATTGACCTCAGCAGTTGTTGCCGGAGATTTTCTATCTGATGGAGGTTAATAAGACGGCCAAGCATTTCATTCGTATTTCTGACGTGAACGTAGGAGAACAGTGCACCTACAGATGAAATTATAAACACCATCAAAAATGAAATAATAATTTTACGCTTCATTTATTGGCCACCATCTGTGATCCATTTTGTGTGGCGTACAGGAAAGTATCTTTAGCGGCATTGAACTCCTATTTGTTGCTGTAGTCATATTTCATTATGTCAATTTTGGCTTTTTTTGCCATATCCAATACAGGTTGATAATCCTTAGCGGTAGTTTCAATGAACTTTATAGCGCCAAACTGTTGCAGGACGAGCTTTCCGTCCGGGTCTGAATCCAGTCCCAGCAGTATTGTCTTCAACTTGTTTTTGAGCGAATCTCCAAGCCCTTTTCTCACACAGAGTCCGTTTGAAGGAACATGCGGCGATTCAGCCAGAATGCTCAACTCACTATCCACCCTAGGGTCATGCTTTCTTTCCCTGTCATAGACGCTATGTTTGGCGGCGCCAATATCGGCTTTTTTGTCGAGTACCGCTTTAATAGCGGCATCGTGGCTTCCGGTAAAAAATGTTTCACTGAAAAAATGATCCGTATCCGTAACTCCGTTATCTCTCAAATATACCAGCGGGAAAAGATAGCCGGCTGTCGTCGCCTTATCAACATAAGCCATTCGTTTGTTTTTCATATCCTTAACACTTCTGATTCCGCTGTCCTTTCTTGAAAACATATAGCCATGGTAAGTAGACTCACCATCAACGTTAACGGGACGTACCAGCGGAACGACCCCAAGTTTTTTTATTGCCAGAGCGCCAGTAAAAGATCCAAAAAATGCACCATCCATCTTCTCAGCGTTGAACCTGTCGATAATATTGCCATACCTGCTAAGGATAGTGAACTCCACTTTTACGCCACTCTTTTTTGTAAGATATTCTCCAAGCAGGACAAAACGCTGTTTCTGCTTGAATACGTTCATCTCCGGGAGGACGCCAATAAGAACTTTTTGCTGTGAGGAATATGCTACAGTGGAGAAGGAGAGTAAAACTACGAGAAGAGCTATTAACCGCAGAACGTGTCGCATTTAAGCACCTCCTGTTTTATAATTTGCGTAAACATAGCACATATTTATAAAACGACCAAAAAAAATGTAATTTGACCCGAATATTCGTCTTCCAGTTTCAAAAGTAAGCTAGCACCTCAAAATCTCTCTCTGCCATCTTTTCAAAGTCCTTGCTATCAAAAGAGAACTCATGAAGCTGACGATTCCCCACTGTTCTGGTAATATGTAGTAAGTGTAACGTCAACTCTTTAACCTGTTTGCCCGTTTTATCGACAGGAGCATCATCTCTGCTGGCATACGCAACCTTTACTATGTGGTCGACAAAATTTTGTTTATCAACTGATTTTGTGATCTGAAGATTTGCAGATTTTGTAATGATCTTCTGCATTTTTTTGCTGAAAAATTCTATTTCACCGGATATTCGCAATGCGTGTTCAGAATCTTTTTTCTGTTGTTCATTCAGCCGGTTTTGAGAAGCGCGGATTAGTTTTTCCCTGCTTTCATTTAGGATTTCATCCGTGATGTTTGCTGCTATGTACATCTTCGCTTTATCGCCAGCCTGCATACCGAGCAGAAACGAAAGCGCACGTTGAGTTTCGACAGGAGTACGGCTTACTTTTTTTTCCAAATTGCTACTGTCTTTTCCTCTGCAGCCTGTAACGCATAAAGATATAAACATTATTGCCAACAAGATTTTCAGTTTATTCATGGCTTCTCCAAAAAAATTGCCCGAGGGTGGTTATTACACCCTCGGGTCAGTATTCATTAAGTAAAACCTCCGAGGCTTATAAAGTCTGGGAGGTCTTTTATTAAGCAATGGCCTATATTACCACCAGCGATGAACCGCTTTGATGGTTGGAACTGTTGCATTTACAGCGTTTGCAGCGGTACCGTGGCAGGTCAGGCAGGTTTCTGTTTTGGCAAGCGCACTGCTGCGAGCTTCATAAATTGACCCACCCATAGAAACCATATGTGCCTTGTTCGCTGACGTATCGTGACAAGCAAAACAAGCGGCACTTATTGGTGATGAAACCAGTGTAGCGCCAGCAGCTTCAGTAGTTACGACAGCACCGCTTGTCGTTGCATAACTGAATCCCGAACCATAATCGGTCCCTGCCGATTGTGCAATATATGGTGATGTGTTGTAGCTTGCTGCTGCGGTAACGCCAGTTGCAACCGTGTTATACAGCTGTTTTCCTACGGCAGCTGCATTGGCTGAAGCGCTGAAATCATATCCTCCGCTGACGTGACACTGTTCGCAGTTTTTGAGGATCCCTGGATAGGCAACTTCAAAGAGTCCTTCAGTCGCCGATGTGGCACCAAAAGTGTAATTCACAGAACGCTTAGTCTTTCCATGTATTCCATGAATAAATGTATTAAAGCCGTAAGACCAGCCACCGCTGTTTGAATTTGGTGTATGGCAAATATTACAGGTCGTCCCATCATTTCTGGCACCACCGTGGAAGTTTGGCTTCAGACCAAGCCTCACATGACATTTCTGGCACTTGGCATTATCAACAATGGTGCGACGTGCCGTAAAGCCAGTGGTTGTAACTGATTTTGAAGCATTCGGCGGACAGAGAATGAGCCCAGTTTTTGTTATAGAATAGGACGTTTTGCCTGCATTAGAACCTGATGTTACCAAATACGATGTGAAGTCTGAGATCGAATCCGCCTTGAAAGAAGCCTTCCCATTTCCATCAAGATTAAGGTTTGTCTGTGTCATTGAGCCATACATGAATGCAGTTACCATTGTTGTTGAAGCGGGTAGCGGAAGACTGCTGGTAATTGTGTAGTTGTTAGTTGAATCTGGCCCTGAAAGCGTCCAGGTAATACCGCTGGCAGTGATGCTTCCTTTTACCCAAAGGCTGTTGGTGGTTGCCGGAGCAGTATAAACACCTGGCGGCGTAGCAACCGTAGTAACCGTCGGCACGGGGACGCCAAGGCCAGGAATCGACATATATGCATTGGTATCCGCAGGAGAAGTGATGTTGTCCTGAGTAACATTGTAGGCGATCCTCATGGAAGGGCCACCAACGGTATTCGGAATAAGGTTGGGATTAGTCGTAGCATTGTAAGTGCCAAAGTTCATGGCATTTCCGTCTTTTTTGATCTGAAACTTCACGGAAACTTTTCTATCAGCATCTACATTGACGCTATTAATGGCATATTCAATTTTAAATGCGCCAGCAGGAAGATTGCTATTGTCAGCATAGTAGGATTTTACACCGGAGGTTGAGCTCGTCGCTTCCGCGACAGGAATATGCAATGCAGCTATTTCATAAGGTGCTGATGTCCCAGAATGGCAACCGGCACAGGTTTGATCCGACGACAATGCAACATGCTGGGTCCCGATTACAGGTACGGTCGTGCTGCTAACACCTGTCGCAAAGTCAATATTGTTATGACATGCGCCACAGGCTTTTCTGCTTGGTTTAGTTTTCCAGTTTGTTGATTCAAGACCTTTATGACAGGTCGTGCAGTTTCTGGCATCCTGAGGAAACTTTACTTCAGAATAAGTAATCAAGGGTGTAGTCCGTGCGAGCGGCTTTGTCGGGTTAATTACGCTTTCAGCCGAAACTGCTTTTGGCAGCTCTTCACCTCTATGAATTCTATGGATAAGGGTAACAAACTCACCTTCTCCAGAGGTGTTCGTATTTGTGTGGCATATTACGCACAGCTGTGTATTCCAGCGGGCAAAGTGTCCGCCAAAAGCTGCAAGGCTGTAATGGCACTGGTTACAAGCAGCGGTGGTAACAATATCTCTTGCAAATGTTTGCGCACCAGCCGCAGTTGTAAGAGGCAGACCGGTTGCAGGTACAAAATCATAGACTACTGCAGCTCTGTTGTTGGCAAGAAAAGATGTGTTCACAGCGTTGGTTAGAGGATTAACAGGGCCGGTAGCCGTAACGCCGGGCACAGCTATTGAAGTGACGGTGACGCCGATTCGATGAATTTTGTCTGATTCATAAGGGGCGTTAGCGTTTGAAGTGATATCTGAGCCAAATACGGCCGTATAGGTGCCATCGCCGTGATCAATTACTGTATAACCGTTAAGTAATACTGAGCCGACCGGATATGTAGTTAAATTCAAACCATTTTGACTGGAAGTAACAAATGTTTTAGCGGGATCAGCGGCGGGTTTAATTATTTGTCCGGTAATAGCCTTAGCATTTGCTGTTCCAGTAAAAGCTAGCGGAGCAGGTAATGATATGCCTCTGTCAATATAATTTACCCAGTATGAATTGCTACCGTTACTTTCCGGCATAAGCTTGGCAACATGCAGACCAAATGTTCTAAGACCGCTGATCCCTTTGCCTGTCGCTTTGTTAGTTACCTGAAAGTTTACAATCGGATTTTTTGCAGGAACAAAAGCACTAATGATTCTGCATTCTGGTATTATGTTGTTGAGATCATCGTTTGTGAAAGTG
>CAJBRY010000493.1 GCA_903958085.1 uncultured Geobacteraceae bacterium | reverse complement strand
TATATTACGAAGCCTTTTGGTATTAACCGTGTTGTTCTTACTGTAAAAAATCTGATTGAACGTCGCACGCTCGCTCTTGAGAAAAAAAATTATCAGGTAAGCCTTGAATTCAAAGTCATGGAGCAGACAAACCAGATAAGAAAGACAATGAACGATCTATCAAACGCATATGACAATACCCTGACCGCCCTGGTGAAAGCGTTGGATGCGCGGGAAAAAGAGGTTGGCTCCCACTCTGAACGGGTTATGAACTACACCTCTTTTCTCGGTGGAAAGCTTGGAATGGCCGGGAAGGAGCTCCAGGAACTGGCAAAAGGAGCACTGCTTCACGATATTGGCAAAATAGGTATTTCGGATAATATTCTGCTCAAACCGGGACAGCTTGATGATAGTGAATGGATTGAAATGCGCAAACACCCTCAAGTGGGATATGCAATTTTATCAGAAATAGACTTTTTAAAAATACCTGCGGAAATTATTCTCGGTCATCATGAGCGATATGACGGCACCGGGTACCCTAAACAACTAAAAGGCGAACAAATCCCGATCGGTTCACGCATTTTTGCGGTTGTTGATACGTTGGATGCTATGACCTCAGATCGTCCCTATCGCAGAGCGCTACCATTCGCAATGGTACTGACGGAAATAATCAAATACCGGGAAACTCAGTTTGATCCAGCCATAGCTGATCTTTTTCTTTCGATTCCACGCAAACATTGGGAAGATTGTGCAGGAAAACATTTTTTATAACAATAACTGTGGGCAGACTTGCTCTGCCCCCAGTTATTGTTTGATCCGATTGAGAAAATTTACTCTTCATCCTCCCAGTCATCGTCCTCGCCAGCCTCAATACCTTCCATTGCATCCTCTTCATAATCATCTTCATCCAGCTCAGCATCGTCAAGTTCTTCAGAAATGTAACGCTCTGGAACACGATCCTCAGCTTCTTCAATCATTTCGAAGCGATTAATGAGGGTAGTATCAGTACAAAAACCCCCACTCTTTTTATTGCATGAATCCAATTCACACAACTCAAAAAGCTGAATTTCACTGCATAGGCGCTTAGGAAGATTAGCTGATGATTGTTCAGAATCAGTCATAAAATATACTCTTTAATTGTATCCGTTCAGAAATTCAGCAGCCTTTGCTACGTCCTCTTTGCAACCAATATAAACTGGACAGCGTTGGTCAAGTCCCTCAGGAACAATATCAAGAATCGCTATTTCGCCATTAGTTGCAGATCCTCCAGCCTGCTCTAGCAAAAAGGCCATGGGATTAAGTTCGAACAACAAACGAAGCTTACCATTGGGACTATCACTGAGTGCCGGATACATAAAAAGCCCCTTCCCTTTCATCAATATCTGATTAATATCAGGAACAAAACCGCCGGAATAACGAAGCTTTGAACCTTTTTCTTCAAGATATCGAATAAATCGCTCATTACCCTCACAATATTTTTTACGCAAACCACCCGGGGAATATATGTCGCCTGATGGCTGCATCTTAATATTCTCGCGGGTTAGTGTATATTCCATCAACTGGTTCATAGTAAATTCGAAAACACCCTTACCCACCGAATAAACCATTGAAACGCGGGGTCCGTAAAGAATATAAATTGAACCAACCATTCTCCTCCCTGGCTGAAGAAGGTCATTACCCTGATAAATTCCAACGATAGTACCGACAGCAAGATTTACATCAACAAGCGAAGATCCGTCCAACGGATCATATGCTACTGAAAACATCCCTTGCGGGTTGCTGGTAACCTGGAATATTTCCTCCATCTCTTCAGAAGCAATATTACATACGACACCGGAATGCTGAAGGCGTTTGCGCATGATTCTATCGGAAAGCACATCGAGAGCAAGCTGCTCTTCACCATAAAGATTGGAGGTACCAGCAACACCAAGATCACCGGTTCTTACAGCATTAATTACATATTTGCTGGCTTCGGCGATTTCACAGATAAGATGCACTAGGTTTCCGCTGATGTTTTGGTCCCGCAGATGCTGTCGTAAATCGACCTGAAACTTGGTCTTGCCTGGTTGACTGAACATACTTCCTCCAAAACCGGATAATGTGGGTTTTATGCCGCAACAAACATACTAAAAGGTTCATGTTTTAGCAAGATTATAGAGTCTTGTTAAAGCGAAGCAAACTAAAGAAATCTGGAATAAATCATCATAAATTCAACTGAATTTCATACTTCGTAAACGGAGCCGTCACGCAACAGCTCTATGCCGGCTATAGACAACCCTTCAACTTCATCGCGTATAAGCTCGTAATATTGGGGTTTAGGATGAGTAATAAGAATCTTTTTGGGCAATACTTCAATTTTGGCAAGCTCTTCCAGCAGCATTGAGGCGGTCAAATGCTTTGTTAATTCAGCTAGTTCCTTCATAGAGTCAGGAAAAGAAACTTCAACAATCAGAACATCTGCACCAGAGCAGTATTTCCATATTTCTTCTGTAGAACCTGTGTCACCAGTATATACAAGAGTTTTTCCCTGAGACTTGACAACATACCCCACGGTTGGAACCGTGTGATTCACAGGAATTGCAATAATTGAATAGTCATTAACAATATTCTCCAGGTAAGGAGTAATGGTTTTAAACTTTATTACTGGATTTTCAGCTGAAGGTATTGTTGTAAAATCGGGCCATATAACATTATTGAAAAGGTGATTCTGCATCGCTGCAATAACTTCAACAGTGCTTTGAACTGAAACTGTGTGCGATTGATTCTGGATAATCATATTATCAGCCAGAGCGGGAATGCTTCGAATATGATCCAGATGAGAATGGGTTATAAAAATCGTGTGTATTTTCCACTGTTCTTCTTCGCCAAGAACCGAACCGATCGTTCCGGCATCAAGCAGCAGTTGATCATCTATCAAAAATGCCGGGGGCCTGAAATCAGGCAGTTCTGCGCCTGCGCTTCCCAATATTCTCAGTTTCATGCCCTCTCCCTGTCAATATGGAATGTCGATTTATTAACATTTTTATCAGGCAAAGTCACCTCAATTTCCGGATTCAACCAACTAATGAAATCAGTGGTATGAAGATATTCATAATTTATCAAGCGGGAATGATTAGCAGATTATTTCAATTATTGAATAACACTTGAGATATGCTCCAAATCTGCTACTCTAACAAACATTGTTTTCCATATCCCTTAATCACAGGATGATGCCATGGCTCAGGAAACAGACGCTTTACGACAGCAGCTTGAATATCGCAAACGACTGATGGATAAAATAAATGAAATTCATTCAGCCGATAACCTGAACACAATTCTTATACAGATTAAAGATAGTATTGCCGGTATCTTCAACGCGGAACGGATAACCATATATCTTGCCGATGCCAAACGAAACCTGCTTATTTCGAAAGTAAAAAGCGGCGCAGAAGTTCAGCAGATCGTTGTTCCAATAAGCGACGCAAGCCTTTCCGGCTATTGTGCCATTACCGGAACCATCATAAATATTAAGAATGCGTATAATCCACATGAACTGAAGATGATCGGCAGCAACCTGAAATTTGATGACAGTTGGGATAAAAAAACCGGATTTGTGACCAGGCAAGTTCTCTGCGTACCGATGAAGTTTCAGAAAACACTCATCGGGGTTATTCAGATCATAAATAAAAAAGGTGACGTACCATACGACGAGACAGATATCAGCTATGCCAGTGAATTAGCAACCTCACTTTCAATCGCAATACACAACATATACCGCCTTTCTGTTACAACCAAAGTTATACGCCATAAAGCCCGCTATAATTATCTGCTGGATAAAAATCTGGTAGACGATAAAGTTCTGGAAAAAGCTTCAACCCATCCTGATGTTGTAAAACTCGGGATGGACACTGTTATGATGCGTGAATTCGGCATCACCCGGGAAGATATGGGTAAAAATCTATCCTTCTTTTTTGGAACAGAATTCATAGGTTACGACCCTACAGCTCAACCTCTTGATGAAGATTTACTGAAACGCATAAAACCGGATCGGTTAAATAAGGAGTGGTGGGTTCCCTACAAGATAGAGAACGGCATACTTCATATTATTATCGATGACCCTACTGATCTCGGGCGACAGGATATGTTGAAATTTGTCTATCCTGAATATAAACGAATCAGCTTTATAGGTGCGTTCCGTGAAGATATTTCCAGCTACATCAATCTATTCTATTTTCACGGTTCTTCTGGTTCCTCAAACAGCAGCATTGATGACATCCTTAACAAACTTGATTCAAGTGATGATCCGGAAATTGAAACAGAGTCGCAAAGAGTTTCAGAGCAGGACAGCGTTATTGTCCAGCTTGTAAATAAGATTATTATTGACGCGGTCAACAATAAGGTTTCAGATATTCATATCGAACCGTTCCCGGGCAAAGAGGATGTACAGGTCAGAATGAGGGTTGACGGGCGTTGCAAGGTCTACCAGAAAATTCCTTACAAATACAAATATGCCATTCCATCGCGCATCAAAATCATGTGCAACCTTGATATTTCAGAACGCCGCAAACCTCAGGACGGAAAGATCGATTTTAAAAAATTCGGGCCGTTGAATGTTGAGCTCCGCGTTGCTACAGTACCGACCGCCGGCCAGCTTGAAGATGTTGTAATGCGTGTTCTCGCATCCGGTGAACCGATTCCTTATGACAAGCTTGGCCTAACCGAGCGTAACTCCCGCGTACTTGATGCCTGCGTCAAACAGCCATATGGACTTGTTCTTGTTGTAGGCCCTACCGGCTCAGGCAAAACAACAACGCTTCACTCTGCCATCTCGGTTATCAACACTGTCGACACAAAGATCTGGACTGCAGAAGACCCGGTGGAGATAACTCAACGAGGACTGCGCCAGGTCCAGGTTCACCCCAAAATAGGCTTTACTTTTGCTGCAGCCTTACGCTCATTTTTGCGCGCAGACCCCGACGTAATAATGGTTGGCGAAATGCGTGATCAGGAGACCGCTGAAATCGGGGTTGAATGCTCTCTTACAGGTCACCTTGTTTTCTCGACGCTACATACCAACTCAGCCCCGGAAACAATAACCCGACTGTTAGACATGGAGCTGGATCCGTTCAGCTTCTCCGATGCTATTCTCTGTATTCTGGCACAACGTCTTGCACGTCGTCTCTGCTCCTGTAAAGAGGAATATGTACCAACTCAGAAAGAAGTCGAAGATATTATAATTGAATACGGGACTGCCGACTTTGCCAAAACCGGAATCAATCCAGCGGATATAAGACTTTCCAAAGCGGTTGGCTGTCCAAAGTGCGGAGATTCAGGATACAAGGGGCGCTTGGGACTTCATGAATTACTTGAAGGAACTGATCCTATAAAGGCATTGGTAAAGAAAAAAGCTGAAATTGAATTCATAAGGAAACAGGCGATTGAAGACGGCATGACTACACTTAAACAGGATGGGATTTTGAAATGCTTCCAAGGACTGACCGACCTTAAAGAAGTCAGGAAAGTTTGTATCAAGTAGCAATCCCCTGATCAGAAACTGCGGTACCACAGTATTTGCATTCTGTTTTTTTCCATGGGAAAGTTTCACCGCATTTTTTGCACAAACGAAAATGCCCTTTTATTTCATGTTTTGGTTTTTCAAAATGCAATATGACAATAAAGAAAGGAAAAATACATAGAAGCCCCCAGATAAGAGGGTTTTTTCCTCTTGCCAACGCAAGCCTGAATCCAATCGCAGCAGGAAGACCAAAAACCAGCAGCAAAAAAATCATCTCATTCATAAATACCTTTCACTTTTGCCTGATTTCTCGGCACACCACCGAGCACGAACCATATCAAGAAATGCTGAGGCAGCGGGAGATAGCTCCCTCCCCTCTCGTCTGGCAACATAAATCTTTCTTTTTATATCTACTCCGGGAATTCTAATGGCAACCAATTCACCATTTTTCAATTCCTCCAAAATCGAGCGTTCAGAAATAAAGGCATACCCGGCTCGATTTAAAAGAGCCCGTCTTATAGCATCACTACTCCCTAAACGGGCAATAATTTTCAGCGAAGTTTTATTGATCCAGGTGCCACCAAGAGCCTCATAAACCGACTTTTGAGTTCCAGAACCATCCTCCATAGCGATCAGCGGAACTTTGCAAAGCTGTGCCTGACTTAAACTCCCACTTACGGTTTTTCTAAAATCAGGTGAAACAGCGCATACTATCGAATCCTCTCCTATCTGTTCAAACAAAACGACCTCATCATCAAAAAGCCCGCTTACAAATGCAAGTTCAATCTCTTCATTAATAAGTCGACTCAGCAGAGAGCTACTATTACCATGACTCACCTCCAGACACACTTTGGGGCGCTCTTTATTAAACAGGGGAATAATTTCAGGTATCATCCATGAACCGGAAATATCACTCGCTCCTACACGCAGAGTGACATCTTCCATGCCCAAATAGCGGTGGATGGTTGCTTTTGATCCTTCGCAATCAGAAAGAATTTTGGATGCCCGGCTAAAAAACAGCTTTCCGGCCTCAGTCAACAAAACTCCACCCATAACCCTGTCAAAAAGCCTGACACCCAGTTCTTTTTCCAGACCCATAATATGCTGACTGGCAGTAGATTGAGTAATACCGGTTTTCTCGGCACCTTTCGAAACAGATCCCGCTTCGGTAATGGCCACAAAAATTTCAAGCTGCTTCAAAGTCATGATTTTACGACCTTATTTATTAAAACGATAGAACCCATCGCAATCAATACGAATATGAGGATGAAACAAACAATATCCAACCGTCGGCAGAGACATCCTGAATACCTTTAGAACCACCTGCCACCTTTGACTCGCCGCTTCCAAACTTATAGTTTCCCCCGAAGGTCAGTGAAGTATTTTTTGTAAAATGGCTCAAAGTCATGCTGCTGCCAAAAAAATCAATGTGTTCAAACTGGGTAGATGTATCATTAACAATTTTTGGAGCATTTGAAAAATCGGTGAATAAGCCACCGCGAACTGCCCAGTTTTTATTCAGATAATACTCCGCTCCAATAGCTCCATTTATTACAGCATCGCGCTTGTTCAATATATTTGCCAAAGTATAATCATAAGCGGAGTTAAAACTTAGATCACATGAAATCAGCAATGTACTCGTGGGAAAAAAAGCGGCACCGGCGGTAATCTGATAAGGGTAACTACGTTTATCAGAATAGGTTTCAAAAGTTTTTATTGCCTGGCTTGCTGCATTTGATGACAAAGTGGATTGCTTAATTATTTCAGAATCAAGAACAAGCGTTTTGGCAAACGTTAATCCCAGTGAAAGTTTTTCCACAGGAGCCCACATAATTCCGACAACCGGCCTAATACCCCACTCGTCACTTTCACTGTAAGCGCTTGACAGCAGATATTGGGAAGCATCTCTGGAAATTATCGTATCGTACAAAACTGCTTCAGTACTACGCTTATGAGCATACAAAGATGTTCCAATTGAAAACTTCTCGCTCAACTGAAGAGCGATTGAAGGACCGAAAAGCGTTGTATCATTTTTGTTATTGAAGTTGATTGTCTCAGATGCCCCGCCATAATCAGCTCTGGTAAACTGCTGATCCTGATCCTCCTGACTGCTGTCAGGAACTGCATACGAAAAACCAAACTTGAATTTGCCAATCGGCTGAATGATCCCAAAGAAGTTTGGCAAGAGCGTTGAAGATGTTCTTTTCCAGTCCTGCCCTCCGAAAACCCCTTTGTAGGTTCTGTTGGTCACGCTATAGGCATTTACACTGGCTGACAGGCTTTGCCCAGTTGAATAGGCAATCCCCGCTGGATTAAAATAGAGTCCGCCAGGATCATCAGAAACGGCTGTATAAGCCCCACCCATACCAGACGCGCGATCACCGATCAGAATATTGTTGTAATGTAAATCATCGGCTGCAGCAACAGCGGGATATGAGAGCAAAGAAAGCAGCAGTACAGTCCGAAGAGTTTTCTTTATCATTAGATTCCTCCTGAAGTCAGTTCGGTTACTTCACGGCCTTTTTATAACGCTCCGTATTCAATGACAGCTTCATTCCGGCAAGCCCCTCGTCAAGAATCACCTTGTTAATAGTGGCAAGTCGCACATCATAGACCGGATAGGTCTTGCCAACGCCGCTCTTTATTTTGCTTACCTTATCCAGAAATGTAACAAGAGCTGAGGCGTCATATCCTGAAAAAGCGCAAAGCATAGCAGCACTGACGTCAGCCTGTATTTCGTCCGACTTTTTGTAACCATCGCGAAGAATCAGGTCTACAGCCTTATCAACCGCTTGCGAAAAGGCAATCCTTACTGACTCAGTAGCTCCACCTATCAAAGCTGACATGGACGATACCGGAGAATTTTCATTCCCCTTCAAACCAAGCTCTTTTACAATATGCCGTTCGGTAACATGAGCAATCTCATGGGCAAGCACACCGGCAAGTTCAGCCTCATTTTCCATTTT
>CAJBRY010000492.1 GCA_903958085.1 uncultured Geobacteraceae bacterium | reverse complement strand
CTGATAGAAACGGAGAGATTTTATTTTTCCGTCCTTTTGTACGGAAAATTTGAGTCACAGTTCTACTTTACCTGAACCTCCGCTGGCTGGCTGGGCTGCAGCCCAATCACCGGGTTCTGCTGCGACATTCGCAACGGTGGCTGGGGCCGGGGTTGCTTTCGGAGTCGGAAGGGCAGTTGAGGTGGGAACAGCAGGAACCGGTTTCCCTCCAATCTCTAGCGCTTTTGTGGGATCATACATGAATTCCATGGCGGCCATGGAATCTGCAAGGGTTGTTGAGTGTTCACCCCCGGAACGGTAGACAATAAGCACTTTGCGATTGAGTTTCTTCAGGATCTCCGCAAGCCTTAGGACACTGTCCGGCGGCACGCTTTTATCATTGCCACCTGCTGTGAATGCAATTGGCATGGCCAAGAGTTCAGGCCAATACTCGGCGCTGCGCTTTTTATATTCCAATGGGATTTTATCCTTAGAGCCTCCGAACGAGTCTGAAATGGCATCCTGGAAATTTCCATACTCAAGATGGTTGGCATGTCCGTTCAAGGAAGTTACTCCATCAACCATTTCGGGGTGTAGTGCTGCAAATGTAAGGGCCGAAGCTCCTCCCATTGACGCACCCATGACAAACACCCGGTTTATCTGGTATTTCTTTTTAAGGTCATTGATGATTTGAACCAGATCAGCTTCAGCTTTAGGGCCCATCCATGAGGTCTTGGCCCGGTAGTCCGGGGTTATGGCGATCATAGAATATTTTGATGCGAATTCCCTGAATGCAGAGCACTCCTGGCGCGTATCAGTGGCAAATTGTTTCCTGTCAGAACCGTGACCATGCAGACCGATGATGAGATCATATTTCTTATTCTTGTCAAAATCGGTCGGCAGCATTTCCATGTAACCTTGATCTGTGCCGTCAACTGCCGCCTTGAAAGTCACATCGCGAGGTTCGCCAAGCGCTCCATGACAAAGCTCCGGCACAGCAGTCAGAGCCAGAAGCAAACAGATTTTTTTTACAATACTGATTTTTTGCATCTTCAACATTTTATCTCCCTTATCTTATTATCAGATTACACATGCTGCTGGTCTCTTTAAGCTCTGTTCCGCTTGGGTTGAGCATGTAATGCTCGGGAGTATTGCCCGCCATACGCTGACGGTAGACATTGATACTCCATGGCATGAAGCCGGATGGGACATCGGCGCCTAAGGTTTTTGTGTCTACCTGGATTTCCGCCGTCCAGCGATCCGCATACTTTTTAACTGCAATATTTTTTACAGTGTAGAAGATCGGAAGATCCGCAACGTTTGAGGTGATACATTCATCGTATACGGTTCCGTTTGGATTAACCACTATCCAAGGCTTGAGGCCCTGCGGGGTTCCAATGTATATTTGAATATTGTCATCGGACAGGATGGCTGTCGACTCGCGGTCCTTGCAATCTTCCTTCAAATTGTCCATCTTGGGTTCCATGCACTCAATACCGATAATCAGCGCCGAATTGTCGTTAATCCAGCGGAACGATACCGTTGTGCTGACGTGTTTCGGAGTTATTCCGGTGAACATCTCCCTCAGCGGATAATAAATGCCAAACCCCTGCTGCTTGAATGTAGCCTCGCGTTCAGTCCAGAACGGCTTTTCCAAGTCACCGTTGATTTCAG
>CAJBRY010000491.1 GCA_903958085.1 uncultured Geobacteraceae bacterium | reverse complement strand
GCACATATTCAGCAGATAGTGATGAACCTGATTATTAACGCGGCAGAGGCTATAGGTGACAGGAACGGAACTGTTAAAATATTACTGGATAATGTCACAGTAACTACAGACAACCCAACTAAGGATTTTCTTGGTTGCAAGATTCCTGCTGGAAATTATGCATCTATGACTGTGGCAGATGACGGTTGCGGGATGGATATAGAAACTCAGAAACGGATATTCGAGCCGTTTTTTACTACAAAATTTACCGGGCGTGGTCTTGGTATGTCGGTAGTACTGGGTATAATAAAGTCTCACAATGCATATTTACAGTTAAATAGTTCGATTGGCACAGGAACAACTTTTATAGTGTTGTTTCCAGCCTCTTTTGCATCGGAAAGTTTAGAAATAAAGTCAGCAGACAAGTTTGTTTCTTTACCAAAGGGGAGCGGCACAGTATTATTTGTGGACGACGAAGAAGGAATTCGCGTTATTGGTTCTGCCCTTTTGAAAGCAATGGGGTTTTCTGTCATAAATGCGTCGAGTGGTCGTGAGGCACTTGAGATATTTAACATGCAAGACGGAATATCTCTCGTTCTTCTGGATATGATTATGCCTGAAATGTCTGGAATGGAAACCTACCGTGTTTTACGCGGATTATCCACTTCGATTCCGGTTATTATCTGTAGTGGTTATAGTTTTGAGGACATTGTTGCTGAAATCGATCGCGACGAAAACGCTGATGTTATGCAAAAACCGTATAATCCAGCACAGTTACGAAATATGATAATGAATTTAATTAATAAACCGGAGTAGCTGTTTAATGATAGAGCCAGAAAATTGCCGCATACTGCTTGTTGATGACGAGGAGGGTATTCGATACACTCTTGGAAGTCTCCTGAAAAGGGAGGGGTATCTTGTCGATGTCGCAGCCGGTCACGTCGATACCATTGTCTGTCTGCAGTCTGCTCATTATGATCTTGCTATTGTAGATATCATGCTTGCAGGTGAAAGTGGAATTGATGTCCTGAATGATATCAAGGCAATATCTCCTTCAACTCAGGTCGTCATGATTACGGCTCGTCCCGAGCTTAGTACGGCTATAGAAGCTGTGCGTCTTGGTGCTTTTGACTACATCACCAAACCGGTGCAGCAAAAAACACTAAATTCAGTTAGTCGGCTGGCTCTTTCGGCCAAAAAAATGCGTGATACTCAGGAGAGATACAGGGCTAATCTGGATGCCATTTTTCACAGTGTTTCTGATTCTATCGTTATGATTGATAAAGATGGATGTCTGGTAGAGTTCAATACTATGGCTGAAACACTTTGCGGGTATACAAAAGATCAGATTGGAAAAAATATTGAAAAAATCAGCTTTGGATTTGTTGATGAGTGTCGTGTCATGCTTCTTGAGACGCTGCGAACAAATTCTTCCAAAGAACTGAGACGATTAGAATGTCGAAAGCCGACAGGAAATCTCAGCATTATCAGCTTAAAGTCGACACCAGTCAGAGAATCAGATGGAAATGTTATTGGCGCGGTAGCTGTAATCAGAGACGAAACCGCTATTGTTGAACTGGAACACTCATTGAAGAAGCGTGGCCAGTTTCATGATATTATTGGCATCTCAGATTCGATGCAGCGAGTATATTCTTTGGTAGAAGCTCTTGCAGATGTACCGACAACAGTACTGATAAACGGTGAAAGCGGTACCGGCAAGGAGCTGGTTGCTGCTGCGCTTCATAATGCCGGAGTCAGGTCAAAAGGTCCTTTTGTAAAGGTTAATTGTTCTGCTCTTTCAGAGTCACTGCTTGAGAGCGAGCTTTTTGGCCATGTCCGTGGCGCTTTTACCGGTGCGATTGCTGATAAAATCGGACGCTTTCAGAAAGCTCACAAAGGGACCCTATTTCTGGATGAAATAGGGGATATTTCTCCTGCGATTCAGATGCGGCTTTTGCGGGTATTGCAGGAGAGTGAATTTGAGCGGGTGGGTGAATCTACCCCTATTAAGGTTGATGTCCGCATTATTGCCGCTACCAACCAGAACCTGGCAGAAATGGTAAGTATCGGAAAATTCAGGCAGGATCTGTACTATCGTCTGAATGTTGTTCGGATGGAGTTGCCTTCATTGAGAGAGCGACTTGAGGATATCGGAATGCTTGCTACTCATTTCATCACAAAATTCAACAATAAATTGGGAAAGAATATTCGAGAAATTTCGGATGATGCATTGAAATTATTACGGAACCACAGTTGGCCCGGTAATGTCCGTGAATTGGAGCATGCCATCGAGCATTCAATGATATTGAGTAAAAGTGATATTATTTCGGTACAGAATCTGCCGAATGATTTGGTTATTTCTATATATGGTGACAAATCTTCAGAAACAAAACCCCCGCAAAAGCTAACCCTTGAACAGGCCTTAGAGATGAGCAAAGGCAATATAACTCTTGCAGCGCGTATGCTTGGCGTCAGTCGTCCTACTGTCTACCGGCACTTGAAAGATAGTGGGGAGTGAAGCGCTACAATTATTCTTAAACCACGGTTGAAATATAGTTCATAAAAAACTGGAAATTATCATGCTTAAAATTAAGCTAAGCGAAGAGACAAAATTTGGGATATTGTTTGTATTCTCATTGGTTTTGATAGTTCTATTCATGCTTTTATTGAACTATTTTATTGGCGGAAATGAAAAGACCAGTTTTGTAGAGAAAGAAAAAGAAAAAACAGTTATTGTCACGCAGGTCAAAGAGAATTCAACTCCCGCAACTCCTCCTCCAAAAACAGTAGTAAACAGCGTAAGAGATGCACTAAAAAAAGGCAACTATTCAACTGCTTACATTGAAATCAACAAGGTATCCAAGAGTTCGCCTGAATATGAAGAGCTTCGCAATCAGCTCGCAGAAGAAACTCAGAAGCGTAAAGCTCCTGGAGTCCGGAAGGAAAAGGACGCATCTCCTTCAGCTCCGGTTCGATATTTTGACGAATCAACGCCTCGCAAACGATCAAGCGATGCAATCTATGTATATTTTTCAGAAATATCTGGTGCACTCTGGCCACGTCTCTGTATTCAGTCCTTTGGCAAACGTCCGCTTGGAATCACCGGATACACAATAACTGCTGATAAGATGGTTATTGAAATTACTGCGTCTCCAATAAAGTTTGAGAATATCGAAAATGGTGTGGCTGAATGGTACGATGTGCCACTTGACCGTAGAGGTCATGATGCCGTACAGGCCATGCTCAAGGCGAAGAAAGTAACTCTGACTATTGTCGGCAGTAAGGGCAAGAAAACTCGTGAAGTTACTGAAAAAGAAATCAAGGGATTTCGTAATATATTAGATGGTTACACTGCATTAGGTGGAAGTCTCGAATATTTGCAGATTAACAAACCGGAGTCGGCAAAAGCGAAACAAAAACGTCACTAATTCTATCCAAGCTTCATTTTCAATCCACTGTAATACGTTACACTTTTTGTTGTAATATATTACAGTATTCTCTCCTTCCAATTTTCAACAAATTCCTTAACCCACCATAAACACGACTTTTTTTCAAATGGCACACTTGATGTAATAGCCACCTCCAAACTAATTTATTACACCAATGTTTGAGAGGAGGAAATATGGCTGAAGAATTGGAAGCGACCCAGTATCTGACGTTTGTGCTGGCCGAAGAAGTATTTGCCGTGGATGTCGCCAGGGTGCGGGAGATCCTGGAGATGCCTGCAATCACCAAGGTGCCGCAGGTGCCGGATTTTATGCGCGGCATTATCAATCTCCGTGGTTGTGTAGTTCCTGTAATTGATCTGCATTTGAAGTTCGGCATGCCTGAAACTGCGCAGACCGTTAACACCTGCATCATCGTGGTAGAAATATGCATGGACGGCGAGAACATTGTCCTGGGCGCACTGGCTGACAGTGTCCAGGAGGTCATCGAAATGGAACCGTCACAGATAGAGGCTGCGCCACACATAGGCACACATCTAAAGACGGAGTATTTGAAGGGTATGGGCAAGCACAACGAACGCTTTGTCATGATTCTTGATATTGACAAGGTCTTTTCCGGGATAGAACTGGGTGCGGTACAGGTATTATAAGGCTAATAAACGGTACAGAATAAAATTTTTCACACATTAAAGGAGGAATATTTATGCAATGGTTCTACAACATGAAACTGAAAGCAAAATTAATGACCGGGTTTATTTTGGTTGCAATTGTAGCAGGCGTGATTGGGACGTTTGCAATCATAGAAATCAAGCAAATTGCGGAAGCTGACGAAAAACTATACGAGAAAATTACCATTCCATTAAATGATCTGGCAGATATTTCCACGGCCTTCCAAAGGCAGCGCGTAAATTCTCGTGATCTCATTGATGCAGTGAGTACTGAGGAAAAACAGAAGTTTGCAAATCGGATTAAGGAACTGAGAGAAGGAAACAGCAAGAGTGTGGCCGCCTTTGAAAAAACAATCCTGACAGATGAAGGGCGTAAACTTTTTGAGGATTACAAGAGTAGGCGTGCGGCGTATGGTGCAGAAATTGACAAGGTAATCGCTTTGGCACTACAGAACAAGACGGCAGAAGCTTCAGAAGTACTTAAAGGCTCGGCTGGTAAAGCTAATCGGGATTTACAGGAGGCAATTGACAAGCTTCAGGAAGCCAAGTTGAAGCAGGCAAAGCTGACTGAAGAGGAAAATGCTGCTACTGCTGCTACTGCTACAAAAATCATGATCATTCTTGCTATTGTCGGAGCATTGCTTGCTATAGGACTTGGTTTGTTCATTTCCAAGATAGTCATGGCACAACTTGGTGGCGATCCATCTGAAGTTGCCGATATAGCGGTCAAAGTTGGCGCTGGCGACTGCTCGGTCGAGATTAACACTGTTGGTTTGAAAGGTGACAGTGTCATGATGGCCATGAAGAAGATGGTGGACTCGGTTAAGGCGTTGGTCAGGGATGCCGGTATGCTTTCCGATGCTGCGATAGCGGGTAAATTGGCTACCCGTGCCGATATAAGCAAACACCAGGGTGATTTCCAGAAAGTAGTTTCCGGTGTTAATGACACACTTGATGCGGTTATTGGCCCGTTGAATGTTGCAGCCGAATATGTTGACCGTATTTCCAAAGGCGATATTCCTCCAAAAATAAGTGATAGTTACAATGGCGATTTCAACGAGATCAAGAACAACTTGAATGTCTGTATTGATGCCGTATCTGCACTTGTTGCCGATGCCGGAATGCTTTCCAAAGCTGCTGTTGAAGGTAAGCTAGCTACCCGCGCCGACGCTTCCAAACATCAGGGCGATTTCAAAGCGATCGTACAGGGCGTTAACGATTGCCTCGATTCAGTGATCGGACCACTGAATGTTGCAGCAGAATATGTTGATCGTATTTCCAAAGGTGATATTCCTCCTAAAATCAGCGACAGTTACAACGGCGATTTCAACGAAATCAAGAATAACCT
>CAJBRY010000490.1 GCA_903958085.1 uncultured Geobacteraceae bacterium | reverse complement strand
GTGACAAGGCACACAAAGACGAGTTGAAGCGATTGGATGCCGAAGCGAAAGCGCAAAGGAAATTAGCCGAGGACGCCGACAAAAGAGCGCAAAAGGAGAGCCGAAACGTGACAAAATTACGTGAAAGCGACCCTGGCAGTATTAATAAATTAAGTGCAGCTAATGCCATACTTCAAGAACGATTAAGAGGTGTAAACCAAACCACAGCAGACGGAGCAATTAAGGCCGAGCGTTTAAGGGGAGCAATTGACCGGAACCATACAAAGATAAAAGAAATGTCACCAGATGTTACTAAACAAGCCATGAACATTGGGAATTATGGCAGTGTTTGGGATAAGGTTGGGGGTACGTTTCAAAAGGTAGGCGGGTTCTTTATGGGATTCACGGCCTTATTTGGGGCTGGTTCTTTGGCCATGTCTGCATACATGAAAACGGTTAGTGCATTGGATTCGACATTAGATGAGTTTGAGGCAATGATGGAAGGCTCAAAACAAGCCACAGACGCTTTTTTTAGGTCTATCGCTGAAGGTGACTGGTCTAACTTGATCGATAACATGGTTCGAGCTTATGACGAAGGGAAAAGATACGCTGGTATGCTTGATTTGTTGGAGGATAAAAACAGAGCTTTAAGCATCACAAATGCCCAAACAGATGCAGAAATAAGCCGATTAAAAGCATTTGCGAGAGACCGAAGCAATGATTTAGAAGAGAGACGAAAGGCAGTAAATCAAATCATTGAACTTGAAAAAAAGAAACTTACTGACACAAAAGCAATTCGAGACCAAGAGTTAGACAATGAGCTAAAAAATGCAAGCTCTCAGAGCGGATTAACGACCGAGGCTATCAAAAGAATAGTGTCAACCGTTGGATATCAAGAGCAAATCAATGAGGCCATGGATACTTACAATAAATTGATTGCGAAGTCTGTAAAGTATGAGGTAGACCAAAAAACAGGCCTTATGATCAAAACGACTGACATGGATAAATACAACTCTTTGTTACGTCAAGAATCGAAAGAAACGCAGATGAATATCTTTTTTGCTTTAAGATACAATAAAGTGTCTAAAGATAAAAGGGATTTAATTGCAACAGCTTTAAAAGCTCAATATGGAGCTGAAAAAGAATATACAGAGGGTATTGGTGGTTTATCAAGATTGAGAAATTCACTCGAAAATGATTTACTGAAAGAAGATAATAAGCGCACAACGCAAAAAGTAAAAAATAAAGACGATGTAAAGAAGGCAGAAAGCGACTATCTCCAGTGGTTTATGTACATCAATGGACAACGACAAAAAGACATAGAGGACCAACTAAGCCAAGAGGGGATAAGTGTTGAAAAGCAAATTGAATTAAACCAAAAATTAGTTGATGAAAAAATAAAGGCACTAGAAAAACAAAGGGATTTCGACCTTAAATACGCAAGTTCACCCGTTGAAAAAGGCCGTATCGGTCAAAAATTCGATATTGAGAGCGCTAACGTGGTGGCTGAGCAACAAGCCAAAAACGACAAAATCGTTGCCGATGCAAAGAAAAAAGCACGTGACAAAGAACTGACCGACATTGAATACCAAATTGAAAAAGAGACTCAGTTGGCTGAAATAAAACGTGATAAAGCTATTGAGGTCAATGCTAATGAATATCTTTCAAAAAAGATCACCTATGAGGAGTACGAGAAAAACAAGGCTAAGATAGAGGAGCAATATGCAAAGGATCGTTTGCAGATGGTTATTAACC
>CAJBRY010000489.1 GCA_903958085.1 uncultured Geobacteraceae bacterium | reverse complement strand
GACAAGAACAGCTTGTGGCGAAAAATTTTGGTCCCGCTGTCGCTGCGAACACATATTGGTAAGCCCGCAGTAGTGACGGGAATATTTCGGACAGAATCATTTGGGGGATTGTACGCTGGCACCATGACGGTGACTCATTTAGCGCTGAAATGATACTCAACAACACGGCGGCACGCGGGCTCCGCTACGCTCCGCCGGTGCGCCTCGACCCCGTTGAACCACATAATGAGTGTGCGTATAGTTGTAGTAATCAGTCGACACGACCATCCTCAACCTCATTTTGATATACGACCAACCAAATTCTATAATGCCTACGCACTAATCATCTTGCATTGCCGGTGACGGTTCAGGCCGCACATACCTTCTCCCAACTCTGACCGGACGCTTTAGTCTGATGGTCGCGCTGATAGCGGCAATGTCTTTATCCTTCATCCCCTTCAGATTTGCTAGCGCCTTTAGGTGTCCTTCTAGTGTCTTCGGCCCTGTACTCATACCTCCATGCATCTATACATCTACCATTTTTGAATAACCGACTATTCTGGCATGGTTTGCCAGTCCTTGTCTTGGCGCCACACGTTTTATGAGCCCACATCGGATACCTCCTGATAACTTGGAAATTATATTAGTTTACTTTAATATAATAAACTGAATATGCGGAGAAAAATGTGTTTTATGGCATCTGCCTATGCCAATCAGGTGCTAGTGAACGTCTCTGCCGACAGTACTTCGAGGTTCTTTTTCGCACCAAATTTAATAAAAAACGCCCAAAATGGTTGAAAACTGGTATCCATTCTGGGCTAGAACTGGACGGCTATTCAGAAAAACTCGGCATCGCATTTGAATATCATGGAGAACAGCATTACAGATCAGTTCTCTGGCGGAAAAACCATAAAACAGACATTGTGTCCCAACAAGCTCGCGATCAGCTTAAAAGAGAAAGGTGTCGAAACGAAGGTGTAACTCTTATTGAGGTTCCATATAGCGAGGTAGGAACACTGGAAAGCTTTATCAGAGCAGAATGTCTAAGGTTCAACATCGATATTCCAAGAAAAGAGCCGGTTGTGAGTGAAGAGCTTCAATCCGCCTACCTTAAATTCTCACCAGCCTTTAAAGAATTTGAGGAACTGGTGCATGAAAAGCATGGAAAGGTATTGCCAGGGGAAGCATACATAAACTCCAAAACTCCCATAAAAGTTGAATGTGGAACTTGCGGCCATCAGTGGGCTATCAACATAGGTAATCTACGGATAAATAGGTGGTGTCCAAACTGTTCTTATAGAAAACGTGGTGAGGAAACGCGGCGAAGAGCAAAGGAGAGTAAGAAGGGGTTTCCCTTTGCCAAGGTATAAATAATGTCCAACCATCGGCAACACCGGTCAAGCCGGTGGTGCCTCAGCCCCGTTGAACGAGGAGGAAAATGAACTCAAGAGCAATATACATGATTATCTTCCAGACCTTATTTTATGCATCTTTTGCTTTTGCCGGTAGTAGCCCAAATTCGCAAGCCAACGCAGACCTTAAGAACGTTAAGTACACTCTTGATGACTATTTTGCCACCCGAGGCCATTTCCCCGCTTCTTTGAAGGAACTTCCCATCAAGACAAGCACAGGAGTTTATGTGGAGTGTGCCATTACTTCAAATAGTTATGTCTGTGTCTCTGATCACGAGAAGGGAAGTAGGGAATTTTTGGTTTGCAATTCAAGCAAAAGTATCTATTGGAGAGAACACAAGCGGGGGACTCTAGTCCGTGCAGACCCTGAATGGTTTAAATCGAAATCGGAATTAGCTTGGAAGGTACAACAATAATAGAATAGACATTTTGAATCAAAAGCTATCTCACAAGATACGCGGTGCCGCCAATCCCTTCGATCCGGAGTATTTAGATTACTTCGATAAACGGAGAGCCGAGCAACAACGAAGGCTTGCAGGGCGCGCCGCCAGATTAGCGACGTGAAGGGGCAGCAACCAAGAAAGAAACAGATACCCGGTTATCCCGAGAGGGAGATTACTTTGGAGGGCTTGAGCCGTATGACGGGAAACTGTCACGTACGGTTCTGAGGGGGGAAAGGAGCCGAAAGGCTCCTGACCTACCCGGTGGCGGAGAAAAAAGCAGGAGAAGCAAGAACGTCTAAGGTCTGAATGATATAGAGCTGAATTATGCTGGATATTCTCGCCCAGAATGTTATGAAAGAAAACAAGCCGGGTAACTTCGGAAGACTCATGTTTTATTTGCCTTTCCTACTCTGGGTCGCATCGGCTGTCATTAACATCAAAAGAGGCCACGTAAATCATCCTGGAGCGTTCGGGATAGCCATCGTTGGCCTCTTACTGTTTCTTACGGCTAAGATTTCAGTAGTTCGGAGAAAAAAGATATCATTTGGCACCAGCCTTATGTCTGAGGGGATGGCAAATCTATATCGGGTGGGCTACTGGCTAATGCTTGTAGGTGTACTGGTGACGTTCACATGAAAGAAAACCGAAACGGCGGAAAAAGGCGAAAAAGCGAATTTAAAACCAAGGAAAAGTTGCTGAATCGCTGTGGCTCTGTATTACGCAGACATTGGAAGTAACATGGAGCCACACCGGAGTTTAAAGACAAGAACATATACGGCTGAAAGTGACTGAATCGGAAATGCCGCAGACATCAGCTTTGGCGCGGACAGCCGGAGAAAAACAGAGTGTTTGCCGCCGGAGGAACATGGCGGTGACATGAGAGTCCAACCACGTCCTTGGACGCCGACCGCCCGAAAAAGCTGGGCGGACGGGTCAAGGCCGACCACGTTGAAGGAGAAGAAATTGAAAGCAAAAATAATGGCTGTGTTTTTCTTCCTTTCGATGGCAGCCATGGCAGGCGCGGAAAATGAGCCACCTTTTGAGTACAAGTTCGAAAAGTTCGCCGTTACTGACGATTTCAAAGGAACTCCTGCTAAACCAAAGATCAAATCAAAAGGCCATCGTCTGTTCCGCACTCAGCTGCTGAAAGCGGCGTCAACCGGCCCGAACTTCGCGGGCCATTATACTGTGGCAAGCTGGGGATGTGGGTCTGACGGTTGCACGTCATTTTCAATCATAGATGCGAAAACAGGAGAGATTTTGGAAGGTGTAGGAACAACTGTTTCAAGGAGCTGCAAGCAGGATTGGCAAGAAAAAACCATAATTTACAAACCTGATAGCAGCCTGTTCATCATCAACGGAAATTTAAATGATGAAGACCTGGGAGTCTTTTATTACGAACTCAAGGACAAGAAACTGAAGCTGTTAAAGTCAACACCACATCCAAAAGAGAAGAAGTCCTGTTACTGAGGAAAATGACATCATCCAACCATCAATAAAGTGAGCCTTCAACCACGTCCATGGACGCCGACCGCCCGAAAAGACTGGGCGGGCGGGTCATGGCCGACCCCGTTGGCCGAAAATATAAAGCGAAGGAGTTCTTGATGGAATTTCCAGGTGAAAAGCTTGTCATAAAACTTTGGGAAACTATAACTGAAAAAGGCATTGGTGGACTGCTGAAACCTTGGCAACTCAGACGTGAAGGTCGAGCTCAGCTCGAACTGCGAAGAGAAGAGTTACTTGTCCTTGCACAGGTCGAACGTGAAGTGGAAGAAATCAGAAATGGTGCAAAAATACTTGACTGCAAGAAAATTGAATTATTACCACAACAGATGACAGAAAATATATCAGCGGATGGATCAGAACAAAAAGTAATACCTTACCTTGAGCTTGATAAAGTGGTGCAATCTGTAAACGCAAATCATT
>CAJBRY010000488.1 GCA_903958085.1 uncultured Geobacteraceae bacterium | reverse complement strand
TCGATGGTGGTTTTTATTATTGTTATGATTATTGCGAGTGAGGCATTCAACAGAATAGTTACGAAATCATCAATATATTCCAAAATGGAAGAGAGCAATGTGGAGGGGGTAATCGGGCTTGAAATTCTTCGTCACGATCTTGGCCAGGCCGGTTTTGGACTTCCATGGGGGTGGGCAAAGGCTGATACTACTTTTTCACCACCCCGGAGTTTGATTTCGGAGTCGGCTTCAATAAATCCCGCAACAATAAGCTATCTTGAATCGGTTGGCACTCCTGCCTCAACTCCAACTTTTAATGATTCGCCAAGTGGGATTCCACGTGCTTTGGTTGGTTCATCAGTACTGGGTCAGTTTACTTCAGCCTATTTTGGAATTAAAGGGTCAACACTCGGACGTAACAAAACATCACAGCGCTGGACTCATATTCCATATCATAATTACAGTGCTTCTCCGCGTGAATCCCGCCCCGTAGTTTATTCGGCAAACAGTCCGCAAACCGGAGACGATGTAATCATGATAACGTCTCATTTTAATGACTCAACTCTGGATCATCGCCTGATAGTTGATCCTGTCACTAATACAATTTTCCATCAGGATTTTACAGCATCAAGTATGTCCAATACTTTTCTTCCAACAGATGACCTGCAAACGTTTATGGTTTACGGTATAGACACGGATCCCCCGCGAATGCCGTTTAACCGTTCGGATTACTTTATAAAAATTCCAAGTGGTGTTTCTGCAACCGGAGATGGTAATCTGCCGCCATTCTGTGGACCGAGGACGGGAGTGCTCTATAAAGCGACGGTCAATCATGTTGGTGGCGGATATAACTATATTCCTTTACTGGATTGTGTTGCTGATATGCAGGTTGTGCTTGGGTGGGACACTTCCACTGGCGGAGCGTCCGGGCGTATTGATACATATTCAACATTACCTAACGCAAGCGGAGTTGTTACCGTTTCGCCTGCAAGCAGTAAAGATATTGTTGAAGGTTACATGAATAGCGCAAATACAACTGATTATTCGAGTGCCCAGAAGGGACAGGCGCTTCGCGAGCATCTTAAAGTGATAAAAGTATACATCCTTGCGCAGGATGGTAAAATTGATCGGGATTATGCCAGATCGAACCCTGTAACAAGCGCAAAAGTCGGGGATCTGAATGTAAACGGTTTTACTAAAACATATTTTCTCACTGAAGCTCAAAAAAGTTATCGCTGGAAATTGTATCGGATCGTAGTTCGTCCGAAAAACCTTTCAAGCAATCAGCTTTGATAAGGACTGAGAGGCATATCTATATGAGAATTTTACATAATGAAAAAGGTATAGCGCTTATAACCTCTCTAATGTTTACGGTATTATCGCTGGTTATGACAATGGCGCTTTTGAGTATGATTACGGCAGGGATGAAGTCGTCCGGCGCAATGAAACGATATAAAACTACCAATGAAGCTGCATACGGCGGTATGGATATAATATTGAAAGATTTGATTACAGCTAATTTCGGGCATAAAGACGAAACTGCTTCCGGTTATCTTGCCAGCATGAACGGCTATCTCGGCAATCTAGTTGATAATAATTCTCTGACTTTGTCTACGTGCCTGCAGGAGAAACTTAAGTTTCCAAAAAGCCAGTGGTCGGCATCCTGCAAGACAGATGTCAGTTTGAATGCAAAATCAGCTTTTGACGTTTCATTTAATTTGAATGCGACGCCATTACCAGGTCAGACAGCACAGCCGTATACAGTTTATTCCAAAATAGTGGATACAATGGATCGCAAGTTTGTTGTGTTCCGGAACCATAGCAGCATAACAATAACACAGGCCGGAAATTCTGATACATCCACTTTTGCTCTTGAGGGTGGGTCTACAACCGACGGTGCCGGTGTTTCGGTGCCGCATTATCCATATATGTACAGAATAGAAATTCAGGCTGAACGTGCCCAGAATGCTCTTGAAAAATCCAAAATCTCTATTCAGTACGCTTATTGATATTTATCTTAACGGAGTTTGCAATGCCCCAACCGAAACCGGATGATAACGAGCGATACTGTTATGCAGATTATCTGACCTGGGATGATGATAAGCGGTGGGAACTGATCGAAGGTCAGGCAATATGTATGAGTCCCGGCCCAATGAGGCAGCATCAAAAGATTTCAAAACTTCTTGAGCGTCAGATAGATTCATACCTCTCAGATAAAAGTTGTGAAATGTACCATGCTCCTTTTGATGTTAGACTTCTCGATACAAACGATGATGTGGCTGATGCCTACATAGATACTGTTGTACAACCGGATATTCTGGTTGTATGC
>CAJBRY010000487.1 GCA_903958085.1 uncultured Geobacteraceae bacterium | reverse complement strand
TATCCAGCGTCACGCCCTATGGAGCCCGGACTTTCCTCCACCGGACAAACCGGCAGCGACCGCCTGGACTACTTCAACCAAACTCAGTACAGGTGTAAGATTCTCACACCTGCAAACTCTTTTATTGCTGCTGCAGCTTGAGGATAAGGATACGCTGGCAATGTGGGCAGGTAAGCAACTCCTCATTCTTGTATAAATTATTGTAGAGTTGTGGGGGCAAATGCATGTTGCACCCCATGCAGTAACCATCCTTTGCAATGGCAAGAGCCTGCCCCCGGCGCTGCTCGCGCAGGAGAGTAAACTTTTTCACCAGACTGGCCGGCATCCCTTTGATAACAGCTTCACGACGCGTAATATCGGCATCAATGTCTGACTGGATCTTCTTAATTTCAGTCTGTTTTTCTGCAATACGCTCTGCTGAATTCTCAACAATCTCTTCGTACTTGCCCTTTTTTGTCGCAAGCTCTCCAGCAAGCTCTTCTATCTGACCGATCTTCTGCAGCAACTGCTCTTCAATCTCCGTGACCTGCTTCTTGGCAGCCGTAATTTCACGGCCAACCGCCTGAAACTCTTTGTTGGTCTTTATTTCCTTCATGTTTGTTTCGGATCTTGCAATATTTTCCAGTTCCGCAGCGTGGGTAGCCTCCAATTCAGCCTTCTCCGATTCAAACTGAGTCAAACTTGATTGCAGAACGTCAACCTCCTCCCTGGCAAGATCGACACTCTGGCTAATCCCGCCCATTTCCGCATGCAATGCATCCTGAGCTGCTTTGAGTGTATCAATCAGTTGTTCTACTTCCTGCAACTCTTCCAGCATCTCCAGTTTCTTTTTCAAATCAATTCCTCCCTTAATGCAATTTTAATCTACTTGCAGTTTAACAATCTAATATTAGAAACGGATCCGTTTCCGATCGACATGCTTCTACCAGACAATCCTTGAAACCGGCTTCATTTAGAGCCAGTCCAAGCCTTTCCGCTATATCATTTACCATGATTATTTCCGTCGAAAAATGTCCCGCATCGATTAAAGCAAGCCCAAGCCCCTGAGCATCACGAGCTTCGTGATACTTTATATCTCCAGTTACCAGGACATCCGCACCTGCCCGGGCTGCATCACGCAGCAATGAGGAACCACTGCCGCTACAGAGGGCAACTTTAGAGATTACCGCTTCGGAATCACCGACAAAACGAAGCGAAGGCGCGGACAGATTCATTTTAATCTGGCCGGCATACTCAGCCAAAGTCAACGGTTTAAGCAACCGCCCAATCCTGCCAAGACCGACTTTCTCTCCATCATTCAGAAGGGGATATATATCAAAAGCGGGCTCCTCGTAAGGGTGAGCGGCCAACATTGACTTTATGGCCTTGGGCAACTGAAGCCGGTCAATCAGCAACTCAAGGCGCTCTTCCATGACATTTGCCAATTCAGCAACCTTGCCGATAAAGGGGAGTGCGCCAGCAAGAGGAGTGAAGGTACCTTCACCTCCTGCAGAAAAAGAGCAGTCACGATAATTCCCCTGGGTTGAAGCAAATGGTAAAAGAGCCGAACGCACCTGTACAAGATGATCAGTTGGAACAAAGACGATCAGCTTTACCAATTCTGTTGAAGCCGTAACAGAAAGTGGAACAAAAGCCGAAAGACCTATCTTTGCAGCCAATAGATCATTCAAGCCTCCATTTGCAATATCGTAATTGGTGTGCATTGAAACTATTGAGAGACCATTTTTGATTGCCTTCTGAATGAGTGCACCTTGCGGATTTGAAGCTGAAATGGACTTTAGTGGCTTGAAAATCAGAGGATGGTGAGTGACAAGAAGTTGGCAGGAGGAGTCAATTGCAGAGTCAACGACGTCAGGCGCAGGATCAAGTGCGACCATAATCCGCTTAACTTCAGTTGATGGGTCTCCAATTTGAAACCCGCTGTTATCCCACGATTCCGCCAATGAGGCAGGAGCTATTTTGTTAATGATTCCAATAATATCCGAAACTTTAGAAATTTTCATCGGCTACAAATAAAAAGAGTGCAACCTTGCGGTGTGCACTCTCTTGTTGAGGTATGGTAACGGGACGTTCCCAAATATCTGGCCGGCATCCGGCGATTATCCCTCGATGTGTGAAATGGTGGGCCCACCAGGACTCGAACCTGGGACCAACCGGTTATGAGCCGGTGGCTCTAGCCAACTGAGCTATAGGCCCGTAGGGGAGTTGCATAATAGTGGAGGCAAATGTCTCTGTCAAGAGATTTTAAGCGGTTATGCCCGTGAAAGAAAGCGACCGTCTCTTGTATCGACTTTCACTTTTTCACCAGATTCGAGATAAGGAGGAACTCTTATCTTCAAACCAGTTTCCAGAATAGCCTCTTTTGTTTCTGCTGTAGCTGTGGCATTTTTTATGACGGGGGGGGTCTCCGTAACCGTTAATTCTACTGTCATAGGCAGATCAACATTCACCAAGCGCCCTTCAAACAGACCAAGCACAACCTCAGCACCATCAAGCAGATAGAACGAAAGCGGTTCAAACTCATCGGCCTGCATCTCAAACTGTTCATAGTTTTCGAGATCCATAAATACGCCGTTACCGCTATCTGCATAGAGGAATTGACCTTTATGGCGTTCAAAATCAGCTTCGTCAACTTTATCACCGGATCTGAATGTTTTATCAAGAACCTGCCCGGTAATCAGGTTGCGATAGCGGGTCTTGACCATCGTGTTGGCCCCGCGGGCAGTAGGCGATTGAGTTGTGACATCGGTAATGAGACAGGGGGCACCATCCAGTTGAATAACGAGTCCTTTTTTGAAATCAGACGTAGAAAACATGGTTGCAAATTCTCCTTGGTTTTTTGTAGCAAAACGCCGGTCGACTATTTTTTTCGATATTCTGCTGTAGGCCAGAACGGTATTCCGCCACGTGGCGTAAACTCGCCCCGCACCGTAAGCCAGACAGGGTCGAGCAGTCTTACAAGATCGTTGCAGATACGGTTTACACCTGCTTCATGAAATTCACCATGCATCCGGAAGGATCCTAGATAAATCTTCAAACTCTTGCTTTCTACGCACAACTGAGCCGGTTGATAATCAATAACTATATTCCCGAAATCAGGCTGACCGGTCATTGGGCAAAGACAGGTGAACTCGGGGCATTCAATATGCAAGGTTCCAATTGCTCCCGCAGGGTTTAATTCAATTTGGGAAAACGGGCTGGGAAATGCTTCCAGCAGCTCTGCATTAGGCTTGTCGTAGCTATAGGATGTTACCCCGGAGCCGAGAGATTTCAGTTTATCGTGAAGTTCCATGGATCATTTCCTTAAGGTATATTTAAAAAAAGGGGCTGAACTATACCAGCGAAGGATAACTACAGGCAATATATTTTTCCGTAGTGCAAAAAAAATACTTGACTTTCAATATGTTGCCATTAGAATCACCTCAAAAATCATAAAGGCATTCAAATGACCGCAGACCGCAGACCGC
>CAJBRY010000486.1 GCA_903958085.1 uncultured Geobacteraceae bacterium | reverse complement strand
CGCCACAATTATCCCTTATGAAAACAACCGAACGGCCATTTTCCTCAGATATCCGAATATTTATGCGCGCTCCGGATACAGCCCGCTCTATAGAGGTCTCTCTGACATTTGATAGTATATTGAGTACTACCTGCGCATATTCATTCTGATAACCGCTTGCTGTGATACTTGCGTCATCATCCAGTTCAACCTGTATGCTGTGCTTTTCCAGTGTTGCTGAAATAAATTCCAGAGCATTGTGAATAGTTTTGCTGACAAAGAAACTTCTGATTTGTTTGTCCTCGCGGAAAAAATTGCGGAAGTCATCAATGGTACGTGACATATGCATAATAATGTCCATAGACTTGCCGATTTCCTGTTCCATCTCCTCCTGTGTTATTGTCCCGGAAATATATGAAAATTGCAGACCCTGAATAATTAGACCAATATTATTAAGTGGTTGACGCCACTGATGAGCAATATTGTTTATCATTTCGCCCATTGCAGCAAGGCGCCCCTGCTGGATCAGACTTTGATCCTTGTGGCGCAGGTCGGCAACTGCTGCGTTGATCCGTGCTTCCAGCGAGATATTCAGATTCTCCAGTTGCGCTTGTGCCGTTTGGCGTTCTGCAACTTCCAATTCGAGTTTTTCAGTCTGCTCAAACAGTTCATGCTCAATCATTTTACGTTCGGTAATATCCAGGTTGCTGGCACGCCAACCCCACGGGAGACCATTTGGCGTAAAAACCTGCTGACAAACATGGCTAATCCAGCGAATTTCTCCGTTTTTGCAGACAATTCTTATTTCAAGAGGCTGAACATGCCCGTTTGAATCTGTCGTATGCGTGTGACCCTCAAAAATTTTACGATCTTCTGGATAAATAATTGAGTGAATAAGATCATTGTTGAGGCTGAATTCCTCAACTCCGTATCCTGTAATTGATTCTACTGAGGGAGACATGTAGGGAAAAGTATCATTTGGCATACGCCAGTATTCCCAGTTGGAGGAATAATCTGCTACAATTCGAAAATGCGATTCACTCTCCTGCAATGATTCCTGAATCATCTGGCGTTCGGCAATTTCTTCCTCCAACAGCACGGCCTGCCGATGCAGTTCATTCTCAATATTTTTTTGTCCCCTCGCGCTCCGAGAAAGCTTGCCGGCTCCGACAACGGTGGCTGCGAGTCCCAACACCCAGATGAGTCCGTGAAAAACAAGAGACCCCTTAATCTGTCCTCTGCTTGCGTCCAGCAAAGGCTGAATAGGAATTGAAACACTTATTCCACCGCGTACAGAACCTATAGAGTACTCTTGAGGGGAATGGCATTTCAGGCAAGGCTTTTCGGTGATAAATGGTTTCATCAAACGCATGAATGGTTTTCCGTCCATTGTTATGACAGAATTGACTTCACCTCCTCCGCTTTCAAAAGAGCGAAGTGCATTTTCCTCCCATTTATCAGGAACATTCTCAGGTCTAAGTGGTTTCAGGCTTGTTAAGTGCGCCCGCCCGATATATGGATTCGAATTCATTTCGTTTGCAAGTTCATTAACCTGCCTGGTCATATATGCAGGATTTACAAGTGTCAACTGCCTACCAGACGGAGTTACAATGTCGCGTTCAGCCAGATGAGATAGGTATGGACTGGGAGGGGTTTGCGTGGTAGTCGGAACGTAAATGCCTCCATGAGAAGCGCTCCAACGGCGATAAAGGACATCGCGTTCAATTACTGCATGTGCTTCGGCTAGTGCAACTTTTTCAAAAACTTTCTGCTCGGCTTGATAATTCCAGTACCAGGAAACTGCAATCAAAATTGTCCAGCAAGCCATCAATGTCCAGGCAAATATTCTAATTCTGGAGACAAGGGTATTCTCTTCATCTGAAAGGTTCATTGGTTTTTGTTGCGAATTCATGGAATGCCTCTTCAATAAAAAGAGATATGAAAAGATTCAGTGACTATGCGAGATGACAAATATATTAATCACCAATAAATCCGCGAGCCTGAGTTGCTCCGCGCATTGCCGCTGCCGGTCGTATAAATGCAAGAAACTTTTCCTTTAGTTGCTCCGCTTCAGCAAAATTTCCTGCAAGGCGAAGAATTTCAATTACGCATTCAGCAGTACATAAACCGGATTCTTTCTGGTTTTTTCTTAGGTTGTATAAGGATTTTTCTCCAGTAGAGAAACAAATTCTACGAATTTTTTGAAGGTATGGGCTTCTCTGGTGAATTTTACGGGCTTCATGCCATGTGCCGTCAATAATTATAACCTTTGTAATTCCACCAAGATTTTCATTATTTTTATCCGCAGCACCTGGATATACAAGTGCTACTCCGCCTGATTCAATTTCCTCCAGCAACCTGACAGGCGGAACCATTCTGTCCCAGCAAATCTGCTCGGCTGCACTCCCCAGAACATCAAGCACCAAGCGTCCGGTATTAGATTTTTTTTCAAATTCTTTGAAGTGAGTCAATAATGTTATTTTCATTGCCTGATACCGTAACCGTTAAGTAAAATAAATAATTTATAATTGAAACCGCTTGTATCGTCAATCTTTTACAGCGATTTTACTCTTAAAGCCAATGTTTTTGACATATTCAGATATAACAGGACCTTCAGTAATATTTGATATTTCCTGATTGTATTTTGCGTAAAATACGCTATATTTCAGCAAAAATATGGTATCCGGGAAGTTAATGAAATCAGTTGTCTCGATAATTCTAATACTGTTGTGTCTACTGCAGCCATTGGCATGTTTTGCTCATCCGTGCGATTCATGCCTTGGAAATCAGGATGTTATGGATACTGCTGACAGGGCTGTCGGGCATTCTCATAGTGAGGATGCTGATAGTTGTGACTCTGCGGTCTGTTGTGCAAAATTCATAAGAAATAGTTCCGAAATATTAGTCACTTATTCGCCTCTAGTTTGTGAGTTCACAAGATCTTTGCTTCATAATAAGCTTCCAAATGTGATTATCCCTATATTTTTACCTCCGCAAAACATCGCCTGAAAATCCTTAACCGCCAATTTAAAATACAATGCTGATATTTTGCGTGTTGTAAATTGCAATGTCTCTTAAATAGTTAAGAAAGACAACTGCTTATAAGACACAGTTATGCGCATTTTTGGCATTGATGCTGTCACCTAAATAATCATCCCTAATTACTGCGCGATGCGCAGAAAACCACAACAAAAGGAGAAGTAAACATGAAAAAGATTCTGATTGCATTACTGGCAACAACCGTTTTTGCAGGATCCGCATTTGCGGCTGATGAAATTACAATGAAAAAAGGTGTTGTTTTCAAACATAAACTTCATGTTGATACTTTAAAGGACTG
>CAJBRY010000485.1 GCA_903958085.1 uncultured Geobacteraceae bacterium | reverse complement strand
TTTCAATTCTTGCAAAAGTTTCCAAAGCCGGACCAAACCGCTTACGACTGTTGCGTGCCCCACGAGCAAAACCCTTTAATAGTCCATGTTCCAGAGTGAAAAGTGACACTATTCGATCACGTTCGCCATAAGCCGTGGATGAAAGCACAAATGCCTGGAGTTTTTCTGTGTGCATGGCGGTATCTATAGTTCCTGGAGGAGAATATCGTGAATAGTTGAAAAACTATGATACACTTTCATTCTCCAAAGTGCAGAAGAATTTATTAGGGTAAAAAATATGATAACTACCGAAACACTAGCCAGACTTGAATTCGACAAAGTTCTGGAAGAAGTTGAGCGCCACGCGCATAGTTCTTCTACTACCGGGCGCATCCGCAACATCAGACCGCTTACTGACCTCATAGAGATATCTCTCAGATCGGGTCGCATATCAGAGATACGCGCCCTGGATCGTTCCGGCATTACACTCTCACTTGGAAGCTTTGAGGATATCATTTCATCACTCGAACTACTGAGGCCGAGCGGAGCCATTTTGTCGCCCGGCGAATTACTCATTTTCATTCCTGTTCTGCGCTTATATGCAACTCTTGCGAGACAGCTCAATCCCCGCGAAGATATTCCCCTGTTAAAGTCTATTACTCCGCAGCTGCATGATTTTCCGGAAATACTGGAACCGCTTGTTGCGTCTATCGACAGCGACGGCAGTATCCTGGATTCAGCTTCGACCCTACTAAAAGAGACCCGCCGTGCAAAACGAAGTCTGGCAGGTCGCATCCGCAAAAAAATTGAGGAGATTATTCAAAACAACGGCATTGAAAAGTTTCTACAGGACGATTTTATCACACAACGCTCAGGGCGATGGGTTATTCCGGTTCGCATGGATTCTAAAGGGATGGTCAAAGGGGTTGTACATGATGTTTCTTCTTCAGGGGAGACCGCCTTCATGGAACCTCTTGAAATTATACCGTTTGTAAACGAGCTGGAAAATTTAACTGCTGAGGAAAAGGCTGAGGAGATCCGAATTCTACGCCAATTGTCAAGCTGGATCCGTGAAGATGCCGATCAGATTGCTGCTTGTTTCAATACACTTCTTGAGCTTGACCTCTTAAACAGCATTTCTCACTTTGCTATTGATTATGATTTGGAAGCGGCTGACATAAACAGACATGGCGAGCTTTGTCTGGCAGACGCCAGACACCCCCTGCTGTTGCTTATGCAGAGACGCGGTGCACTGAAAACAGTAGAACCGCTTGGACTTTCTTTAGGTGGAGTTGACCATCCGTCTGATTCGGTGATGGTTATAACCGGCCCTAATGCCGGAGGTAAGACCATCGCCCTCAAAACGGCCGGAATGCTCTCGATTATGGCGCTCTCAGGCCTGCCTGTTCCAGCGGGACCTCGCTCAACATTTCCGTTGATTGATTCGCTTCTTGTTGATATTGGCGATGAGCAGTCCATAGAGCAGAGTCATTCGACTTTTTCTGCGCAAGCCGCCAGGATTACAACTATTCTTCAGCATAGTGGCTCACGAACTCTTGTCCTTCTGGATGAACTCGGTGCCGGCACCGAACCGCTGCAAGGAGCTGCAATTGCCTGTGGTGTTTTGAATGAACTGCGACAGCAGGGCAGCATGGTAATTGCAACTACACACCTGAGCGACATTATCGGATTTGTTCATCGCTCCCCTGGAATGATTAACGCCGGAATGGCCTTTGATGATGCCAGTTTTTCTCCACTTTACCGTCTGGTTGTCGGAGAACCGGGACAATCTCACGCAATTGAAATCGCCCGTCGCTTCGGGATGCCGGAGCGAGTCATCTCCTTTGCACGCCAAATGATTGGAAATGCAGGAAGTGAATTTGCGTCACTTTTAAACGAGCTGCGGCAGCGTAGGAATGAATATGAGAATCTTTGCAAATCTCTTGATGCTCGCGAACGTTCGCTTGAGCAGCGCAGCACGGAACTGGATGAACGGTCTGATGAGGTAAGCCTTATTCGCAAAGAGGCTGCTGAAAAAGGGTGGAGCGATGCAAAAGAGTTGATTTCCGCGACAAGACGACGAACAAATGCGCTGTTGGAAGAACTGAAACGAGAAAAGCGGAACGAGATTATCGACGAGCTGCGACAGGCAGAGAAGGAACTGACCAGGCAGCTTAAACCGGATAACGTCATAACAGAACATATTCCTCTGAAATCGGTAAAAAAAGGAGACATTGTTCATATAGGTTCATTGGGGTATGACGGAACGGTTTTATCACTTGACTCACGACATTCAAAGGTTCGAGTAAGGGCAGGAAGAATGGAATTGGATGTGATCATGTCTGATCTGTTTGAACCGAAAAAACGTGAAAATAGAGGTGAAAAAAAACTCTTTACCGCTCCATGGAAAGTCGATATTGTGGCGAGCGAAAAGCCTGAGATAAAATTAATCGGAATGCGCGTTGATGAAGCACTCTCAAAACTTGAGCCGTTTATAAACCACACACAGGCAGCAAGTCTGAAGGAAATCCGCATTATACACGGAGTGGGCAGTGGCCGCTTGCGTGATGCCATAAGAGAAGAGCTGAAAAGGCATCCACTTGTTGAGGGGTACAGACCTGGCGAGTCACATGAAGGTCGCGACGGTGCTACAATTGTTTTCTTGAAAATTTGATTAAATAGCTATTTTTTCTGGAGGGATCTTGTATGGAAAAAAACAGAGTCGGCGAATTGCTTATAAGCAACAAACTTATCACGCAGGAGCAGTTTGAGCAGGCTCTTGAGGTGCAGAATAATAAGCCTGGACATCCTATAGGTCAGATTCTTTGCGAGTTGGGTTTCTTAAGTGCCAAAGATCTCGAATATGTTCTTGACGATAACAATAAACGCCGCAAACTTGGAGAAATACTTGTTTCACAAAACCTTATCAACGAGGAGCGACTCAAAAACGCGCTTAAGGTAAGTATTGGCGAAAAGATACCCCTCGGGAAGGCTCTGGTGAAGCAGCATCTGCTCGAAGAAGAGCAGGTTGCACGCGCCATCGCCATTCAGCACGATCTGAGATTTGTCAGCCTGGCTGACGTAAAATTTGATCCAAAACTGTCCAGCTTCGTTAATGCTACATTTGCACAACGCCTTCGCATCGTTCCTATCAGATGCAGAGATGGTTATCTCACCATTGCCATGGCCTACCCTATTCAACGGGATGAACTTGCTCAGCTTGAAAGCTGGTGCAAAATGCCGATTGTCTCAGTCATAGCCAAAGAAAGCGAAATCCTCTCAACCCAGCAGAAGGTTTTTCAAATTTCAGTTGTTCAAGATCACGAGCGGGTCCAAATGGACGTAGAGCTGTCTGAAGACCAGGCACGCGAGATCAAGTCAAAATACACCCGTGACGTTATCACAGCCGACGTCGATTACCTCACCAAGCGGATCATTACAACAGGAATCAAAGAAGGATGCAGCGATATCCACTTTGAATCGGTTGAGAAAGGAATGGCCATTCGGTACCGTCTGGACGGCATTCTGCAGTTCATGGATCTTGGTGCAGACGAACCGCTTATCAGCGCCAATGCCCGCCAAATAGTTTCCAAGATAAAGATTCTCTGTGACATGGACATTTCTGAACGTCGTCGTCCTCAGGACAGTAGTTTCAAAATGAAGGTGTCCAAAGATGGCAAAGTACGAAGTGTAGATTTTCGTGTCTCAACAGTTCCTACGCAGTTTGGCGAAAATGTTGTTATACGAATATTAGATAAAAGAGTCGGTGCCATATCGTTAGAAGCAATCGGATATTCTAAGGAAAACACACAATTACTCTACAAAGCCCTCGATAAACCAACCGGAATTTTCCTGGTCACCGGGCCAACCGGTTCCGGCAAGTCATCAACCCTATATGCAATCCTTTCACATATCAATACTCCAGGCAGCAAGACACTGACAATTGAAGATCCTATTGAGTACAGTATTGCAGGAATCACTCAGACCGAGGTAAATGAAATAATTGGTAATACCTTCGCCACTCTGCTGCGTGCCTTCTTGCGTCAGGACCCGGATAATATTATGGTTGGCGAAATACGGGATCTGGAAACGGCTACTATATCGATGCGAGCGGCATTGACAGGTCACACAGTCTTATCAACCCTGCATACAAACGATGCCACGAGTGCAGTTACAAGGCTTATCGATATGGGGGTCGAACCAAGCCTGATTTCTGCGACTCTGCGATGCGCTCTGGCGCAGAGACTGGTACGCCGTATATGTACTGAATGCAAAGAACCGTATTCCCCGCCAGAAAATTTGCTTCAAGAATTCGGCATACCCGTGGGAAGCGGCGTGGAATTTGTCCAGGGGAAGGGGTGCCAGGCTTGTAACTATAATGGTTTCAGCGGTCGTCTTCCAATCGTAGAGCTCTGGATTCCAAGTCGTGAGGAACTGCTTCTACTAAATCGCAGACCTGACAATCTGGCCCTTAGGAATGCTGTCTTTGCTGATCCAAGTCGCATGACCATGATAGATGACGGATTCCGACTAGTTCAGGAGGGTGAAACAACTCTTGAAGAACTTCTGAGAACAGTACCGTATGAGCAGATAGAGGCCGGCAAGGATAGAATAGCCAGGTTCTTTGCGGAAAAAAATCATTCGTCCAAAGCAAATGTTGGACGCAATGTCCAAAATCCTCACCACAGATAACATAGTGAGTTGCCAGACAACTGGGCGAGGCAAAATCAAGCAATCGTATGCCTAATATCCTTACCCTTGACCATAAAGATAACCATCTCAGCGACGTTGGTTGCATGATCTGCGATTCGCTCTAAAGACTTGGAAATATAATTCAGCTTCATTGCACGTGAAATAGTCCCTGGGTCTTCAATCATAAAGGTCAAAAGCTCGCGCTGGATCTGTATGTTCAGGTCATCTACAAAACGATCGTCCTTGCAGACTTTGACAGCCAGTTCTGCGTCACCCTTGACAAAAGCATCAAGCGACTCTTTCACCATAACCTCTGCCCAATGAGCCATGCGTGGTATGTCGATATACGGCTTTAGAGGAGGTTCTTCATTCAGTTCACGAGTACGTTTGGCAATGTTCGCACACTGATCACCAATACGCTCCAGATCGGTAACAATTTTAAGCGCTATCGTGATAAAACGAAGATCACGTGCTGCAGGCTGACGCAAGGCAAGCAACTCCAGACAACGTTCATCAATTGCAACCTCAGCTGCATTAACCTCATGGTCAAGAGCTATAGTACGTTCAGCCAGAGCAGTATCTCTGTCTACCAATGATTTGACCGAATTGGCAATCATCAATTCGACCTTACCACCCATAATCAGAATACTCTGACGCAGTTCATCCAACTCCATGTCGAATGCCTTACTGATGTGTTCGTGCCCCATTTTATCTCCTAATACAAATTAACTTAACTAGCCGAATCTTCCGGTAATATAGTCTTCAGTCTGTTTTTTCTCCGGATTGGTAAAAATCTTACGTGTAACCCCGGCTTCGATCAACTCTCCCAGATAGAAGAATGCCGTTACATCAGAGACACGGGCTGCCTGCTGCATATTATGAGTAACTATGACGATAGTATACTTACTTTTCAGTTCCTCTATCAACTCTTCAATTTTAAGGGTCGAAATCGGATCAAGTGCTGAACATGGCTCATCCATCAGGATAATTTCCGGATTGACCGCAATTGCCCTGGCGATACAGATACGCTGTGCCTGCCCTCCCGAAAGCCCCAGCGCCGAATCATTAAGCCTGTCTTTCACTTCGTTCCAGATCGCCGCACTTTTCAGACTCCGCTCAACTGCCTCATCAAGAGTTGCCTTATCATTAACTCCTGAGATGCGCAGACCATAAACAATATTTTCATAAATTGATTTTGGAAATGGGTTGGACTGCTGAAAAACCATGCCGATTCTTCGTCGCAGCGAAATAACATCGGTCGAAGGCTCGTTAATTTCGGCACCGTCAAAGCGTATACTGCCTTCAATACGAGCGCTCTCAACCAGATCATTCATGCGATTAAAGCAGCGAAGCAGCGTTGATTTACCGCAGCCGGATGGTCCTATAAAGGCTGTTACCTGATTGCGACCCATGTCTAGATTGACATTTTTCAGTGCATGGGAACTGCCGTAGTGCAGATTCAGATCAGAGACTGAAAGTATAGGTTCACTGCCGCTTTTTTCGATAGCCTGTGACATGTTGTTTCCTTAAGTTAAATTTAAAAAGTTGAAGTTGTGTATTTACTGCGCATCCTATTACGCAGGTAAATAGCTGTGCTGCTGGCGAGAACCACAATTGCAAGAAGCAGCATTGTTGTGACAAAGACCATCGGCTTGGCCGCCTCTACATTTGGCGACTGAAAACCAACATCATAAATATGAAAGCCGAGATGCATGAACTTGCGATCCATATGGAAAAACGGAAAATTCATATCAAAAGGGAGGGTCGGCGCCAGCTTAACCACACCGACAATCATTAGCGGCGCAACCTCCCCTGCTGCACGCGCCATCGAAAGGATAAGTCCGGTCATAATACCGGGAGTTGCCATGGGGAGCAGAATCTTGGTTAATGTCTGAAATTTTGTCGCACCGAGTGCCAATGAACCTTCCCGAATGCCTTTAGGTATTGAGGCAAGGGACTCTTCTGTAGCAACAATCACTACCGGTACTGTCAGGAGCGCCAACGTAAGACTTGACCAGAGAATACCGCCAGTACCGAAGGTTGGAGTCGGCAGCCGTTCCGGAAAGAAGAGACTGTCGAGACTGCCACCTATTCCATAAACAAAGAAACCAAGACCAAACACGCCATAAACAATTGATGGAACCCCGGCCAGGTTATTAACAGCAATTCGCACCATACGTGTCATTAAACCATCTCTGGCGTATTCACGCAGATAGATTGCGGCTATGACGCCGAAAGGAAGCGAGAATACACTCATCAGCAGTACCATCATAACCGTACCGAAGATCGCCGGAAATAGTCCACCTTCGGTATTTGATTCGCGTGGATCATCCAGCAACAGCTCGCGAACACGCTCAATGTAGGCGCCACATTTGGCAAAAAACGACATGCTGTTAGGGCGCTGCAGTGCAACAATCTCCGTCAGAGAAATATCCTTATTGCCACCGGCGACATCGGTCATCTGAGCAGTTATCTTGCCTATCTCCGCCAATGTAACTGTGGCCTGCTCGTTTAACCTGGTGAATTCCGACATCTTTTTTTCACGGACAGCGGTCAGTTCGCTTATAGCGGCGGCATTCTGTTCACTGCCCTTATACTCGAGTTTCTGGATCTTCAGGCGCAGTCCCTCAGCACTGTTATTGAGGTCCGACATCTGCTTCTTGATTTTCCGGGTATCATCAAGCTTACCGGAGACAAGCTTCCGTGCCTCTATCAGTTTATCGTATGGAGTTGCACCGGTCAGGGATAATCCCTCCGCAGTGACACCCTGCAAAAAGCCAAAGTAGTTGCCATGTTCGCGACGCTCAAGAAGAACAGCTTCAGCCGGCTGACTGCTTTTAGATATTTCTTTTTCATCAATCCAGCGAAAGTCCTGACCTAAAACATCCCTGTTAGCAACTTTAAGCTGAAAACGGCAAATACCACTGATCGGGTTTTTCTCCTGCTGTGTTATCTGACCCAGCGCAGTAGAACCATCTTTAAGCTCGTACTTTACCAGCGCTTTTGGCCAAAAATAGCCGAGTCCGTTTGTCATAACGACTCCAACCAGTGTAAGGCTCATAACAAGAATAATTGCCAGAGCGGCACCGGTTGCCAGCACGTATGGTTCACCAGTTTTCCAGAATAATTTCATAGTGATAACACCTTATAAACTTTACCACGGAGACACGGAGACACGGAGAAAACCAGATCAAAATCAAAATATCTTTGTGGTACACAATAAATCTGTTGGTTTTGACTCTCTCTGTGTCTCCGTGGTGGATTCTTAATATCGTCCGTACTTTTTACGGAACCGCTGGCGCAATGCTTCAGCACCGGTGTTGATGATGAATGTAAAAATGAACAACAGTACCGCCGAGAGGAACAGTACGCGGTAGAGTGAGCTGTTTAAAGGTGCTTCCGGAATCTCAACCGCAATATTTGCCGATAGTGATCGCAACCCGTTAAACAGGCTCCAGCTGAGGATCGGAGTATTGCCGGTTGCCATTAGCACTATCATGGTTTCGCCAATAGCGCGGCCGAATCCGATCATAACAGCTGAGAACACACCCGGGAGCGCCGATGGCAGCACTACTCTCCATGCGGTCTGCCAGCGGCTTGCACCAAGAGCAAGCGACGCAGCGGTCAGATTACGCGGTACATTTGAAATGGCATCTTCGGCAATGGTAAAAATGATAGGTATTACGGCAAAGCCGAGAGCGATAGCGATAATGATGCTGTTGCGCTGGTCGTAACGTACTCCCAGTGTGCTGAAAAGCCACTGTTTGAAGTCACCGGCAAACATATTTACTTCGGCGAATCCACTAAGGAGAAAAGCGAGATAAATGCCAAGAATTACTACCGGTATCATGGCAACAAATTCGTGACCACGCGTTGCTCTCTGAAGCAGCGAGGCGGTCTTGATCCGTTTCCAGAAAAATATGGTGAACAGCAGCATAAACGGAACAATGACAATGCTCAAAAAAATGGTCAACACGCTCTTGTCGATCAGCGGAGCCAGCCAGAGGCCTGCAAGAAAACCGATTACCACCGATGGAATGGCAGCCATTATTTCAACAACCGGCTTAACGCGCCCTTTAAGCTTAGGCGACATGAACTGACTGGTGTAAAGTGCTCCAAGCAGAGCCAAAGGAGCGGCAAACAGCATGGCAAAAAGAGTCGCTTTTATGGTGCCGAACACCAGCGGCACAAGGCTAAGTTTAGGCTCAAAGTCATCATTTGCAGCAGAGGATTGCCAGGCATATTCAGGCTTGTCGTAACCCTCATACCAGACTTTGCCAAAGAGAGTGCCAAACGAAATCTCCGGATGCGGAATATCCATTTTCCACAGCGTCAAAGTATTATTGCCATCCAATGCGACGAGAGAGTTGCCTTTTGGAGAAAGGGCGGCAATGACGGCAGGAGAAGCTGTTCTTATGGTGAGTAGGTTGCGCTCCGAGGTCATATGATCGACATGAATCTCGGCATCACTCAGCGAAAGCAGTGTTTTGTCCCGCGGTGATGGTATAATGGATGAAATATTCTTCTGATTGGGGCGCAGGGTATGTATTTTAGTCAAACGCCTGTCCTCACCGCTTCCTGCAACCTTGATCGGAAACCAGGTTGTAAGGGTTCCGCTGGCATCACCAACGGCAACTGAAACATCTCCCAAAACCATAGCAAGCGAAGTGATGGCTTGGCGGTTCTCTGAAGCAGGGGTACTTTCCAGCAGATTAACATTGCCAGGTTCGGAAATATCCCAGCGCAACAGCCAACCGTTGTCGGTACCGGCATAAAGGTAATGACCTTTGCTGTCAACAGTAACCGCAGAAAGGCGACCAGGCAGAGGACTGTTTATTTCAGTGTTGGTATTATTGCGTTTCTCATTTCCGAGCAGACCTTTCTCGACTATCTGATGGGCTACACGCAGAGTGCCGCTTGTCAGCTGATCAACCCTTACAGTACCCTTTCCTTCTATCACTCTGGCAAACGATCGCTTAATGCCGACGCCATCGGCAAAGGTGAGATCATCTTTTGCCGTTACATCATGAGTAAGAGTCACCACACCAGCTTTATCCTTAGATGAAGTCAACTCGATGGCAACTGAAGAGATGGCACCATTATCCCAAAGAAGATTGTATGCAGATTTACCAACATATTCGGCTGATTCCACCCGCAGTGATCCAGAAGGGATAGCGGGAACTTTTATACTGGCGGAAAGAGACCCATCTGATGCCTTTAGAAAATGGAATGTGCCGCTTTCATCAAGTACGAGAATCCCCAGCTGATTTTCATCAGAACCGATGGCCAATACCTTGCCTGCACCGATTGCTGCCGGAATCTTCACATTGGCGGCATTTTTGGCTGACGGCGAGTAGAACAGAGGCAATGCGACCTTAGAGATCATCACCAGTATCCATACCACCGATATTATGACCATTATCCCGCCGATTCGGATAAACACTTCTGCAAGGCGGTCGTTACGTCGTGATTTGTCAGTAAATTTGTTTGCCATATGGTTGGTCACAGTCCGAATATTTGAGGCGAAGCAGTACGTTAGCTGCTCCGCCTCCTGCGTTAAATTTTCCTGCTTCCTATTTAAGAGCTTTCAGCTGTTCTTCAACAAGTTTGGCCGTCAGCGGGTCGTAACCATCCTTCATGACGATTTCCTGGCCTTCTTTAGAGAGGGCAAAGCGCAGGAACTCTTCAACAACTTTAGGCAACGGTTGTCCTGGCTTCTTAGATACGTAGACATAGAGCATACGAGCCATAGGATAGGAACCGTTCAGCACGTTGGCGTAGGTAGCCTCAGCAACCTTCCCCCCCTCTTTAGCAGAAAGTGGTAATGCACGTACTCCAGATGTGGCGTAGCCAATTCCGGAATAACCTATTGCACCGATGTCCTTGGCAACGCCTTCAACAACAGAAGCTGATCCCGGCTGTTCTTTGACGGTGTTTTTAAAATCACCTTTGCCGAGTGCGTGCTCTTTGAAGTAGCCGTAAGTGCCAGATGCCGAGTTACGTCCGTAAAGACTTATCGGCATTGCAGCCAGCTTGCCCGTCACACCCAACTCACCCCAGGTTGTAACATCAGCGCCGCCGCGTTTGTGGGTTTTTGAGAAGATTGCATCCACCTTATCAAGTGACAGGCTTTTAATAGGGTTGTCCTTGTTGACAAATACAGCCAGTGAATCGAGTGCTACTCCAATTTTGGTCGGCTTGAAGCCATGTTTCTTTTCAAACTCCTCTATTTCTGAGCTTTTCATTTCGCGAGACATCGGACCAAGCTGTGCAGTACCGGCTATTAAGGCAGGAGGTGCAGTACTGGAGCCTTTCCCTTCAATCTGAATGTTTACGTTGGGGTATTTTTTCTTGAATCCTTCAGCCCAGTAAGTCATTAGGTTATTAAGGCTGTCGGAACCGATACTGCCAAGATTACCGGCTACGCCAGGTGCAGATTTATACTTCTGAATTTTTGCATCTACGGATACTTTCTCGGCGTGGGCGGCTACTGCGGTGACCATCACCAGAAGTGCGGTCAAAATTGACTTCTTGTACATTGTTAAATCCTCCTTGAGTTTTTGTTCATATTTCTATTTGTTACCTTAGCAGATCATTGTTACAGCGATGTTACAGCTTCGAAAAAGGTTGGTGAATTCTTTATGTAAGCTCACGCTTTTCTAACCGTAAAAGAGAAAATGGATCCTTTTCCAGGCTCGCTCGTAACAGAAACGTCACCGCCATGCAGCTGTACTATATGTTTTACAATAGCCAGACCAAGCCCTGTACCACCCTGTTCACGGGTGCGAGCCTCATCCACACGATAAAAACGTTCAAAGATTCGCGGCAGATCCTTGAATGGAATTCCGATACCGGTATCTGCCACCGACACCCTGACGCATTCTCCGTCATCCTCGGTAAAGAGGCGAATAGTGCCGTCGGCAGGGGTGTATTTGATTGCGTTCTCAAGCAGATTAACCATTACCTGCTCCATACGACCCTGATCAGCCATAACTCTTGGCAGCAGGCCATTCGTGGTTTCATTTATGATAGAAATATTCTTTTGGGTGGCACGCTCCTGAAGCAGCGTACAGGCCTTGGCAACAGTACCTGAAACTTCAAGCGGATTCAGCTCGATTAAAGCCTCTTTTGTTTCAAGACTTGACAGCGTGAGAATATCATTGATCAGGCTGGTCAATCGTTCCGAGTGGTTGCATATTATCTCTACAAATTTAACGGCACGAGCCGGATCAGACTCCAAAGCTCCATCCAGCAAAGTTTCCGCATAACCTTTTATAATGGTCACCGGAGTCCTAAGTTCATGTGAAACATTTGCGACAAAATCCCTGCGCATATTTTCGGCTTTTTTCAGATCACTGATATCGTGAAAGACCGCAACAATACCCTCGCGTACTCCATTGACCTTCAGTGGAACCCAGTGTGTTAAGAGCGTGATGCCAATCGGCTGAATTGATATTTCCCGTACCAGTTCGTCTACATCCGGCTTGTGCAGGTCATTGAAAGCCTCCATTAGATCAGGATGTCTCGATATTTCGACCAGTTTTTTACCTTCTACATCACCTGCTATGGAAAAGAGTTTACGGAAAGCCGGGTTAACCAGAATGATGACGCCGTCTGTAGCAGTCACCATAATGCCCTCGCCCATACTTCTAAGTATTACGTCCAGACGCTGTTTTTCAGCAGATAAACGTTGTACCTGGTCATCGATACGATCGGACATTTCATTAAGCACGCCGGCCAGCATGCCAATTTCATCGTTAGATACGACCGGGATTTTGCTTTTGCTGACACCATGACCGATGTTGGCAGCAGCATCAGCCATGTCACGAAGTGGTTTGGAGGTGAGATTAGAGAGCAGATAACTGAACAAAAGTGCAATCAGAACCGTTACAACAGTAGCACCACCAACAACGCCAAACATGGAGCTTCTGGCTGAAGTAAGATAATCTAAAGGCATGGCTACCCTGATAATCCCATCAACCCCGCCGCTGCCGTATGTCAAAGCTGAATACAACATATTGGTGCGCAAAGTGTCAGAATACCGTAGAGCCGTACCAATACCTTTTTTCAAAGCCTCCTGTACCTCAGGACGCTGCAGGTGGTTTTCTACCTGTGCCAGGCGCTCCTGACCCAGATCAGAATCACCGATGACTTTTCCATCCGGTGCAATTAAAGTGACTCTGGCGCTTATTGCTGATCCCATAGCGGCGGCAAGCTGCTGTGGCGGTGTCGCATTTTTATCCTTTACAACCAGGAGACGTGCCAATTGAATCTGACTGTTAAGATTACCACGGCTCTCCTCAATCATCCCTTTTTGCAGAGAATTACTGAAATAGAAATAGAAACTTCCCGTGATCAGAACAATCAGGAAAATGTAGGAAAATACCAGCTTGGTTCGGAATCCCATAAATCACTCCTCTATCTTGTAGCCAAAGCCGCGAACGGTTTTAATTATGTCCCCGGGTGTGCCGAGTTTAGCACGCAAACGAGTGACGTGAGTATCAACAGTCCTGGTATCACCGGCGTTGTTATAGCTCCATACTCTCTGTAAAAGCTGTTCACGGCTGTGGACGCACCCTTTCTTCTCTGCAAGATAAAGCAGCAGTTTGAACTCTGTGCTGGTCAGCTCTATCTCACTCCCAGCACTAAGTACGGTATGTCGTTCCTTGTCGATAGCAATTTCTCCGATTGTAAAAAGAGAGGTTGGAAGCGTTTGCACCTCATGTTCAAAGCGCCTCATTACTGCTTTAACCCGCAGCGCCACTTCACGCATTGAAAATGGTTTGACAATATAATCATCAGCACCGACCTCAAATCCGACTACACGGTCTATTTCATCACCCTTTGCAGTTATCATGATTATCGGGATATGTGCGGTCTGTTGGTTCTTGCGTAGCTCCTTGCAGACTTCAGTGCCTAGAAGGCCTGGAAGCATAAGGTCCAGAAGAATCAAGTCAGGAATTTCAGCGAGCGCCCGTTCTAGCCCCATTTTACCATCATGAACGCAAACAGCTGTATAGCCTTCCTTCTCCAGATTAAATGCCAGCAATTCGGCCAGATCTTTTTCATCTTCAATTATCAGTACATTTTTCATCTATTGCTCCTACGCAAAATAATCAACGCCACAAGGTTACTTGTATCATACAATTGTTACAGTAATGTTTCAGCTGCATAAAGATTATGTAGAAATTTTGGTATAATAGCCGTTTGGGTACTGGACTAATCCAGCTTCAACACAATTGTAATATTGTCTATACCTGAAAGTAAAAGATGGGAGTAAAGGTAAAGCACCCCGGCGGCAGCCTGCTGCTGCTCCGCCGAGTATTCGTATTATCGATTTGATGATGCGTTTTGTATGAATTTGAAGGGAGCATGCAGCCGGATTACAATATTTCATCCGGCATCAAATCAAAGAACTTATTTCCTGAAAAGGGGCAGCAATAATTGATATGAACCGTAAGCTACAAGTGCAGAAGCCGGGATTGTAAGTACCCAGGCGATCAGAATTCGCTGAGCTACTTTCCAGTTTACCGCAGAGATGCGCTTGGAAAGCCCAACGCCAAGAATAGTTGACGTGATTACATGAGTTGTGCTGACCGGCATACCGATGGACGCCGCGCCAAGAATTACCCCGGCTGAAGCGGTCTCTACGCAGAAACCATGTACCGGCTGCAGTTTAACAAAATCACTGCCAATGGTTTTGATTATGCGCCAGCCGCCGGCTGCAGTTCCCAATCCCATTGCAACGGCACAG
>CAJBRY010000484.1 GCA_903958085.1 uncultured Geobacteraceae bacterium | reverse complement strand
GCCCCCAAAAGCTGGAGAACCCCGTCCGTAAAAGCAGTCTACGCCACAATTGTTAAGAAGAGTTTTAGTTGCAGCCCTTCTACTCAACTTTAAATCGTTCCATTTCACCTTGAAGAAGATTTATCTGTTTAACAAGTTTTGACGAAATTTCATCCATAAGAAGAGTTGAATTTACTTGAACCTTAGTAGACACTTCAAAATCTTCAAGAGAACTGCTGACTTCCTGAGAATTCCCAGCTTGAAGTATAGCCGACTCGCAAATTTCAACTATTATATTATTAATTTCCTCACTAGAGTTGACAACCTGCGTGGCTGAACCCTGGTGATTACTTATCGAATTCATAACCTCTCGAGTAATCTCTCTCATGCGCTCAACCGCCGAGGTTATCAAATCACTGCCATGACTCTGTTCTTTTGTTGATTTTGCAATTTGTTCAACCATTTCTGCAACACGAGACATAGCCACCTGCATGCTCTCACTTGACTCTGTCTGAAGGAGTGCAGTTCTATTAATCGCCTCCATGTGACTGTTCGCTGCCTGAATACCATCAAAAATCTTTCTAAGAGCGCTACCAGATTTTTGTGATAGTTCACTCCCATCTGCAATTTGCTTTTCGGAATGCGTGATAGCCTTTACAGCACGATCTGTTTCTTCCCTGACACCCTGAATTATTTCAGAAATCTCTCTTGTATGGCTTCCTGTCCGCTTTGCCAAATTTTTAATTTCTATGGCAACAACAGAAAAACTTTTGCCACGGTCTCCAGCCTGTGCCGCGATTATAGACGCATTAAGAGCCAGAAGATTGGTCTGCTCTGCAACCTCGTCAATGACAGAGATAATCTTGTCTATGCTTGCTACCCTCTTTGACAGATTCTCAATTGCGTTAAAAGTAACCGTTGAAGATAGTTTAATTTCATTCATGCCTGATATTGTTGCATCAATAGCTTTCCAACCAACCTCTGCATCATTTCTTACAGTTTCAGCAATGCTTGCAGTATCTGCAGCCTGAGTCACAATCTGCTTGATAGCGTTGTCCATTTCATCAACAAGATTAGCGGTTCTGACAGTATCTGCTGCAAGTATGATAGAATTTTCGTTAATCTGGTCTACTGCGTATGTCATTTCAGTAATTGAGGAACTAACCTCTTCAACGGCAATAACCAGTGATTCCATACATAGGGTAGTTGTTTGCAGATTTTTTGAAAGATCTGCCATTGCATTGGAGTTATCAGACGACAGGCAGGATAATGAGACTATGGGAACTGAAATATCAAGAATCGAGCTGTTTATTGCTTTAATAGCTGATGATGCCCTTTTAAGACATTCAGTTTGGGAGGAAGCAGATGAAACCCCTTTTTCAGATAGAATCTCAATTGTTGATGAAATGCTGTTTAGTTCTTGAAGAGAGAAATATACTTTTGTAATTGCCCCTGTTAGTCTTTGCATCATTGAGTTAAAATTTTCTGCAAGCAGCGATATTTCGGTCTCTCCTTCAAAATTGACCCGTTCCGATAATTTCCCTTCAGCAGCAGAGTTCATAGCCTGGGCTATTTGCTTTATTCTTACAGGCAACTTTCGAGCCACAAGAATTAATATGACAGATGACATAAAAATTACGTTTACTAGGAACAGTGAAGCAATCAACAAATTATTCGGAAGATTCGGCGAAAGAGATAAAATAATGCCTAGGAGAGAGAGAATAATTCCAGAGATTAAAATGATTCTGATAAGTGTAGTTCCGGTGCGTAACTGTTTCATAGGCTTTTCTCCTGTATATTAAGGAACGCCAAATCATAAAAAAGCAGCTAAAAATCATTTGTGCAGGAATAGGTGCGAAGATTTTACAGATTCTGAGCTTATAAAAACAAGTATAAAAACGTTTGAGGGAATTATATCTGAAATTTGGGTGATACAATTTAAGAGTTTATTGCATTCATATGGTTGTACGGGTAAATGTTAAGAAGAATATATTCTTTAGAATCGTCAGGGCAAACATATTTCCAACATATTTCCATAATTTAAATGGAACCAATGGAGCAAATCTCGTGATGTTGATAAAACTTGTTTCAATCCACCCAAGTCCTTCTTCCCAATCTATTCCTTTGGCTAGCGCCTTTCTTAAGGCTTATGCGCTTAAAACTGGTCTTACAATTGATTTAGTAGATTATTATTGTGATGACAATGCACAAATATGTTCAGCAAAAACTGCAGAATCTCTCCCGGTAGCTATCGGATTTTCTGTTTATCTATGGAAT